>JBBQTX010000187.1:0-4556 GCA_038234475.1 Caulobacterales bacterium
AAATTCTGAGGGGGCGGTTGGTGGTCAGTGATTGGTGGAGTTGGCTCTGCCTCCGCCGTGTCGTCACGATCGGCGACGCGGCAATCACCGACCATTAATCACCGATCACGCGCCCGAACGCCTCAGCGCGACCCCGCGTCCGACCCGGTCGAGGCCAGCTGCATCGCCTGGCTGGGCAGACTGTCCCACGACGGGGGGCAGCCTTCGAAACGGCCCGCGTCGACCAGCGTCAGGCGGCGCTGGTTGAAGCGCATGGCCGGGTTCATCGAGCCGCGGCCGTGGCCGGTATAGAGGTCGATCTTCTGGCCCTTGATCGCGCCGCCGGTATCGGAGGCATACCAGTAGCCGTCGTGGATGGCGCCGTCGGCCATCCGCATGCCGACCGTCTCGGGGATGAACAGCCGGGTGCGGCGCGGGATGTAGCGCGGGTCGACGGCCATGGTGCGCATGGCGATCGGCCGGCAACCGAGGCTGTCGTTGCCCGTCGCTCCGCCACCGCCGGCGTGATACAGATTGACCCGGGCGCTCCAGCGCGCGTCGGCGGCCATCAGGGCCTGTTGTTCGGGGCTCAGCGCGAGCGCGCCGCTGTCGGAACCTTCGGTGCGGGGGGTGGTTGTAACAACGACCGGATCGGCTGCGACTGCGGCTTCGTAGGAGACCGGCTCTCCGCCCATGGCGGGGAAGGCCATCGCCCAGACGAGGGCGAGCGCAGCGGCTGTGCCGAACATGAAGCAGACTCGCGGAAACGCCGGCCCCATCTGCGTCCGGTGTCCGGCTTGTCGGTGCCGATTGTGGCAAAAGACAGACATTCATGCTGCACTGCGACATCGCGCCCGGTTCATCGGGGGGCGGCCGGCCCCCGGGATGGTTGAACCGAAGCCTGCCTGGCCAACGTGCACGGTCGTGTGAGCTGTATTCGTCAGCAACGAAAACTATGCTTGGGTGCGATGCTCGCCGGTCGTGGATATAGTCGGTGCGGTGACTGTCTGAAGGTCCCGTCGTTGCTCGACCGGCCGGGCCGTGATTATCGCCGGGTCGAGACTGATGTCATGTCGCGGCCGGCGGTTGCGGAAGCCCCCTCCACCATCCTACGGATGGTTCCCCTCCCCCGGTGGGGGAGGACTGGAGCCCGTCATGCGTGATCATCCCTCCCAGCCGCTGACCGGCTATGTCCCCGTCGACGACGGCGAGGGCGTGGCCCGCGCCACGGCTTTCCGCGCCCTGATGGCGGGGCGGCGGACGGTGCGCGAGTTCTCGGACCGGTCGGTCCCGCGCGCCATCGTCGAACAGGCGATCCTGACCGCCGGCTCGGCCCCGTCGGGGGCCAACCATCAGCCGTGGTTCTTCAGCGTCATCGAGAGCGCCGAGGCGCGTGCCCGTATCCGCGCCGCCGCCGAGGCCGAGGAGCAGGAATTCTACGCCACCAAGGCCCCGCGGGAATGGCTGGACGCGCTGGCTCCCTTGGGCACCGATCCGGACAAGGGGTTTCTGGAAGTCGCGCCGGTGCTGATCGCGGTCTTCGCCCAGAAGCGGGGCGGGCCCAACCCCGGCGACGACCGCAAGAACTACTATGTGGCCGAGAGCGTCGGCATCGCCACGGGCCTGCTGATCGCGGCCCTGCATTCGGCCGGACTGGCGACCCTGACCCATACGCCGGCACCGATGAGCTTTCTGGCCGACATCTGCGGTCGCCCCGACGGGGAGAAGCCGTTCCTGCTGCTGGTGGCGGGCCATCCGGCGGCGGAGGCGACCGTGCCGACGGCGGCGCTGAACAAGAAGCCGCTCAGCGGGATCGCGGCGTGGATTTAGGGGTGGGGAAGCCGGACGGGTGGCGTCGATCCAACTAGACGAACGGCCATGAACACATATAGAACATCGCTGGAATCGGGACGCCCGAAAGGTATCTGGAACATGCCCGTCGAACAGATTGCGAAGCGCACTGCGGAGGCGGCGTAATGGCGACGTTCATTTCACTCTTTTCAGGAGCCGGCGGACTTGATCTCGGTCTGGAGAGGGCCGGTTGGGACTGCCTGTTCGCTACGGATTTCGATGCCGTCGCCGTCCAAACCCTCGAAGCCAACCGGGGTCGCCAGATCGGTGGAGGTCGCCGCGCACTAACTGACGCCATTATTGAGCCTGCGGATGTCCGCACTCTGACCGGTGCCGGCATTCTGGCCAAGGTCGGTGTCGCCCGTGGCTCGGTTCCTCTGTTGGCTGGCGGGCCGCCCTGCCAGTCGTGGAGCAGCGGCGGTCGCCAGCAAGGCTTTGACGATCCTCGTGGCCGCTTGGTCGATGAATATCTGCGGCTCGCCTCAGAGGTTGATGCTCGGTGGCTGGTATTCGAAAACGTCCGCGGCCTGCTGACCGCACGTGGTCCCGATGGAGTTCCGGGCAGCGCCCTTGTGCATGTTCGGGAGCGTCTGTTGCAACACGGCTGGCAAACTCGCGTCGAACTCATGAATGCTGCCGACTACGGCGCACCACAGCGGCGCGTCCGTCTGATTCTCCTGGGCTATCGAGCCGGCGACGCTCCGGTCGTCCCTGAGTCCACTCATGGTGTCGCCTGTGATCGTCCGTGGGTATCGCTGGGCGATTGCCTTGCCAGTATTGCTCCAGTCGCCGGCGAGGAGATCATTCGCCCGAGCGGGAAGATGGCGGCTGATTTGGAGCACCTGCCAGCGGGCACCGGAGCCAAAAGCCCCGGCAAGCGCGAATCTACCCGACCCGGCGGTCATTGGGGCTATAAGCAAGGTGCCTTCATCGCTGATCTTCGGCTGCCCGCTCGGACCGTGACCGCAAGCACCCAACAGGACTGGATTCGCGATCCCCGGCTGGGGCTGCGTCGGCTTGCTCCACGAGAGTGCGCAGCCGTCCAGACGTTTCCGGCGGACTGGTGTTTTGAAGGAAAACGGGCCGACCAGTACCGTCTTATCGGCAACGCCGTGCCGCCGTTGCTGGCGACAAAGATCGGAACTGCGCTCCGCCTCCACATTGACACGGTGGCCACAGCCGCGCCGCGGTCTTGGGATGCTCTCCAGCCTCTGCCCCATCGT
This sequence comes from Caulobacterales bacterium, assembly GCA_038234475.1. Lineage (GTDB taxonomy): Bacteria > Pseudomonadota > Alphaproteobacteria > Caulobacterales > Caulobacteraceae > Brevundimonas. Next base: position 3,054 of record JBBQTX010000187.1, read on the forward strand.
CTGCAATCCGCGATCCAATATACAGTCAGCGAAGAGAAGCGGAACGGTGCATCGCGGCGAATGGCGGGCGAGAAAGCCGTCGGTGGGCGGCTGACCGCTTGACCGTCCCGCCCTCGCTGCAAGCACATCACGAGAACGAGGCAGCCGTGGCGGCGTCGCTCTATGTCGCAGGGCTGACGACGCAGGAAGCAGCAAACGATTGGCATCTAGCGAATGTGCAGGCCCGGCGGGAGGTGGTGTCGGCGCTGCGTGCCTCCGCCTATTTGAGCGATGTTCCAGCGGCCCTTCGGCTGAGTGGCTCACACCTCCGCGTCTTTCGGCACATGCTCGCGCCGCCCATCAGTCAAGACCAGTTCAGCCTCCTTTGTCCGGCCTACTCCAAGGGTGCCGAGAAAAAGGGGAAACGGGTCAGAGAGGCCAGCGTTGCGGCTGTCGCGGATGCGATTAACGCCGCGCTCGATCGTAGGTTGATCAGGTGGCCAGATGGTGTCGGCCTTCCACATCGCAAAGAACGTCACGTCCTCTTGCATGCTGTGCCGCCTCTACTGAGTCAGCAGATCGTCGCGACGGTTCGCCGGAATCGGATGTCCACTCAACAGGAGACCGCAGTCGTTTCCTTGCTCAAAAGCAAAGGGTGGACCCAGAAGACCAGCGCCCTGATAGATTCCCTCACCGACGTTCCAGCCAAGCACTACCTGCACAAGACCCGGTTCGCCACGAAGAACCAGCCTCAGGAAGTCGATATCGCGTGCGGTCTTGGCAAGGACGTGGTCCTCGCGATGGAGTGCAAGGTCACTAATGACGAGACGAACTCCGTCAAGCGCATCAACGATGTGCTGAAGAAGGCGAAGGCTTGGCAGGATCACTGGGGCTCATTTGTTCGGACCGCAGCCCTTCTGCAGGGTGTCATCGGATACAAGGACGTCCACCGCCTGTTGGAAGCTGGCGTCGAGGTGTTCTGGTCTCATAATCTCGCCGACTTTGGTGAGTGGATCGATACTCACACCAAACCTTAGCCTGCGCTTGTCAGGGACAGGCTCGTCAACCCGGTTGGACCTGGGGCTCCTCGCCCTTGTTGCTCGTTCCAAACGACCGCTCGGCGGCGGGTGCCATCGGTCCGTTGCGCACCTCTCGAAAGCCCCCTCCCGACGAGCACCGGAATGCGCTAGGACGCTTCCCATGAAACGCCTCCTCATCGCCGCCGCCGTTCTGTCGCTCGCGGTCGTTCCCGCCGCCGTCCAGGCCTGGGGGGCGACCGGGCAACGGCTGATCGGGGTGGCCGCCATGCGGGGCCTGCCGGAGGAGATGCCGGCTTTTCTGCGCACCCCGGGGGCGGTGGCCGTGTTGGGGGTGTTGTCGCGCGAGCCGGACCGCACAACGGGCGGGGGCCAGCCGCATGACCGCGTGCGCGACACGGCCCATTTCGTCGACATGATCGAGGACGGCCGGATCATGAACGAACGGGGGATGTCGATCGACGCCCTGCCGCGGCTGAAGTCGGAG
>JBBQTX010000188.1:0-4549 GCA_038234475.1 Caulobacterales bacterium
GCCCATGCCTCCCAAATGGCGTCGGCGTCGGCGATGGGATCAAGCATCTTGCGGTTTGTGCCCCCCCGGATCGAGTTCGTGGTGACCAGCCCCGCACGGCGGTCACGCTGTCCTCCGATTTCTCGCCATGCCTTCTCCACCCTGTAGGTGACGAAATCCGCCCCGGCCGGCACGCGTCCGCGATATGTCTTCCTCAGCGTGGCGACATAGTCCTCGCCAATGTCGGCGATCATCTTTCGGTCGCCCAAGAACGGCGGATTGCCGATGATCGCATCCGCCTCCGGCCACGCCGCCTCGGTCCCGTCCGGGTTCAGCAACGCGTCGCGGTTCTCGATCTGGGTCAGGGGCGACAGGATCGGGTCCGCCTCGGGCCGGAATCCGTTCTTCAGCATCCATTGCAGGTCGCCGATCCACAGCGTCACCCGCGCCAGTTCGGCGGCATAGGCCTCGATCTCGATGCCCTTGACGCAGTCCAGGCCGACGCGGGGCAGTTGCTGCGGCACGCCCGCCGCCCGCTCGGCCTCGACGATGGCGCGCAGCTCCAGATCCTTCAGCGCGTGCAGCGCCACATAGAGGAAATTGCCCGAACCGCACGCCGGGTCCAGCACCCGATAGGCCGCCAGCCGGGTGAGGAAGGCCTCCAGCCGGTCCTTGGCCGCCCCGAAGGCCGCGTCGCGCCGCCTAGCGATGGCGGTCAGGGTCTTGCGCCGCGCCGCCTCGCCCGCCTTGGCCGCGTGAGGATCGACCTTCATCGCCTCGCCCGCCGCGTCCATCACCGCGCGCCGCTCGGCGTCCGCGTCGCGGATCGCCTGACCCTGCGCCGCGATCCCGGCCAGGGCCGTGTTCCACTCGGCGGTCAGGGGCCAGACGATCACCGGATCGACGATCTTCAGAATCTTGGCCCGGTCGGTGTAGTGGGCCCCCAGCGCCGCGCGCTGACGGGTGGCCTTCAGCGCCTCCTCGAACAGGGTGCCGAACACCGCCGGGTCGATCTGGGACCAGTCGTGCTCCGCCGCCGTGTCGCCGATCAGCTTCAGGTCGATGGCCTCCAGCGGCAGGGCCGGGGCCTCGTCGAACAGGCCGCCGTTGAACCAGCGGATCACGTCGACGCCGAAATCGCCGCCCTCGCGCATCGCCCCGAACAGGTCGTCCAGCCGCTCCGCCGCCTTGTGAGGCCGACGTTCGACGCCCTTGATCAGCCGGGTGAACAGGTCCTTCGGCAGCAGTTTGGCGTCTTCGGCGAACATGCAGAAGACCAGCCGGTTGAGGAAATGCGCCACCTCGCGCGGGTCATGCCCCCGGTCCTGCAACCGCCGCCCCAGTTCGCCGAACCGCGCCGCCACCCGTTGCGTCAGCTCCTGCGGGCTGAAGGACGGCTTCAGCCTGTCCGAGCCCTCGAACACCTGCCGCAACAGGTCCAGCTTCGCCGGCTCGCGCAGGTCTTCCAGCGACAGTTCGATCACCCGGCTGACGGTGTTGGTCCAGTTCGTGTGGATCACGATCCGGGCCATGTCCGACACGACCAGATAGGGCGGGCTCTCCAGATTGGAGGCATAGATGGTCAGCTGCCGATAGGCGGCGTTCAGGTCCTTGTGCGGACCCTTGTACTCCCAGCCGAAACAGCCGCGCCGCCAGACGTCGGCCCAGCCGTCGCCACCGCCCGCCTTGGTCGCGCCGCGCTCGAAACAATAGCGGTCGCCGTGCGGATCGTCCTCGGCCGGGGTCGGCTGGCCCAGCAGGGCACACAGGTCCAGAAAATGCTCCTGCGACCCCTGGCGCTCGCGCAGGGTGGCGTCGGTCCATTTCGAAATGAACTGCGCCGGGGTCAAGACCGGACGCCGTTCGCGCATTCGCCGCCGCCCAGGCTGATTCCCCACATGCGGGCGATACTAGCGATGCGCCCCCCTCCCCGCCAACGCCCTCTGCGCCGCCGCCAGTTCCCCCGCCATGACGGCCCTCAGCCGCGCCGGCGCCTCGATCCGGACCTGATCGCCCCAGCTGAACAGATGCCAGGCCAGTTCGCGCATGCCCGAGGCGCGGAAGCGCACCACCACGCCGCCGCCCGGCCGTTCCTCGACCACCTGGGTCGGGTGCCAGCGCCAGGCCCGGGCCTCGGCCGCGCCCTCGGGCGTGACCCGCAGCACCACATCCTCGATCTCGTCCTGATAGATGCCGAACGACTGGCTGGCGAAGGCCTGGAGGTCGAAATCGGCGGGCGGGGCGGCCACGCCGTCCTCGGCCCGGACCGCGCTCATCCGGTCGAGGCGGAAGGTCTGGATGCGGGCGCTCTCGCGGTCGGCGGCGACCAGATAGTTGGCGCGCCCGAACATGACACCGCACGGGGCCACGCTGCGGCGCCGCGCCTCGGCCCCCGGCCGGCTGTAGAGAAAGCCCAGCGGTCGGCCCGCCAGCACCGCGTGGCGGATCTCGGTCAGCAGCGCCTCGTCCGCCGACGGCCGCGGCCCGGCCTGGACGGCGATGGTCTCGGCCCGCACCAGCGCCTCCAGGTCGGGAGCAAGCCGGTTCAGCGTCGTCGAGCGCATGGCCGATTTGAGCTTGCGCTCCAGCCCCTCCAGCGCCGCCGCCCGCCCCGGCTCGCCGGTCGCCCTCAGCCCCTGCGCCGCCTTGGACAGTTCGACCAGTTCCTCGGTCGTCGGGGCCTGTTCGAAGGCCGACAGCCCGCCCCGGATGCGCCAGCGCTTGTTCGGCGGGTCGGACACTTCTTCGGCGGCGGGATACAGCGCCAGCACCGCGTCGCGCATCCGCTCGATCGTGCGCCGGCCGACCCCGGTTTCGCGCGCCATCTCGTCCAGCGTCAGGCCCTCGGCGCTGGCCGCCATGCGCCGGGCCAGTTCGATCACCACGGCCGCCTTGTCATGTCTCATGAGGCCGAGGATTGCATACGACCGTTTCTGACGCAACGCGGGTGCAAGGTCGGTTTCATCAGAGACCCCCGTCCCGGAGAGACCCCATGGCCCGCGCTTTCGACCCCCACACTTCCGTCGCCGCCAACCGCTATCTGATCGTTCCGTGCGAGGCCGACGGCTGTCGCGACCTGGCCGTCATCTGGGACCGGCTGGAGGAACAGGTGGTCGACGTCATCGACGCCCGCCTGACGGCCCGCTACGCCGACGAGGACGCCCTGTGGGACGAGGCCCGCCCGGCCTTCGACCCGTCCGAAGACTTTCGCCTGGCGGCGTGATCAGGCCGCCGGGTGCGTCTCGCGCATCCAGGCGACCGAGGCCGTGGCCAGATCACGCAGCTCGGCCATGTCCACATTGGCCAGCTTCGTCACATAGAGGCAGCCGCCTCTGGTCGACACCTTGCCCAGCCGGGCGACGCGCTCGGCCCGGTCCGGGAGCTGGTCCAACAGATAGAGAACGAGCTGGGCCTTCCTTGGCGAGAAACCGATGATCGGCCAGTCGCCCGACGCCGCACGGTATGTGCCATAGCCGACAATGGACGGCCCCCACATGACGGGAGCCTCGCCCGTTACCGCAGCGAACAGCGCCTGCACCGTCTCCGCGTCAGCCCGCCGGCCGGGGTTTTCAATGGCGGCGATGAAGTCCGCGACCGGTACCTCGGTGGGTCTTGTCTTCGGTTCGGCCATTCGCCCCTCCCGGTCAAGCCGCGCCCTTCAGCTCCGTGGCATGGGGCGGATAGGGGGCCGAGCGTAGCTGACTGGGCGGCTCCTTGGCCAGAGTGCTGGCAAAGCCGTGGTTGACGTCGCGGTGATGCGCCTCGTCGGCCCTGACCACCAGAACGACGTCGCGCAGCGTCGCGTCGGCCGGCAGCTTCCAGTAGTGGATGGCGATGGCGGGGGCCGGCACATTGGGCGATCGGCCCTCGTCGATCTCTTTCAGATAGAGGGTGTAGCTGACGACGGCCTCCTCCTCGAAATAGCCGACCACCCGGTGCGCCGTTCGCGCCGAGATCAGATAGAGCAGGAAGAAGCCGATGTAGAAGACGGCCTGGGCCAGCTGAATCACCAGACGCTCGAACCAGCTCGGCTGGGCCACCGCGATGAAGGTCATCAGGTGCATTCGCTCGTTCTCCGCCTCCTCCATCAGGGTGCGGATCCAGCCCTCGTCGTCCTTCATCTGGCGCAGGCATTTCAGATGCTGCAGCGTCGCCCCGACCATGCCGGGCACCCCCGCTACGGTCTCCAGCACGATGGCCCTGTGGCCATACCGCTTGGCGAAGAAGGTGTCGGCCAGGAACCGCAGCAGTTTGGTGAAGCCCAGCGCGAACCGGTCGGAAAAGCCCTTCGGTTCGTGGTGGATGACGGGCTCGGCGTCCTTCTCCTCCGCCAGGGCTTCGTCGTCGGGAGCGAGTATCTTGTTGACCATGGAGACAGTCCTTGCGGCGCTCCGACCGGAGGGGGTCGGCGTTCATGGATCATAGCGCGCGAGAGAACGCGACGGGGCCGACGCGATGTCGCAAAGGAGCGGACACGCTGACGCAGTGTCGGCCTCAAAGCCCCTTCACGATCCCCTGGCAAAACCGGGGTCAGAGTGCACTTTCAGACCCGGGGTCAGGGTGAGAAAAT
>JBBQTX010000189.1:0-4518 GCA_038234475.1 Caulobacterales bacterium
CCTTGACGCTGCTTGAGGCGGTCGGCATCGACCAGCCGGTATCGCCGGTGACGGCGGCGTTGATGACCTGTTGCGTCGTCTCGCCGACCTGGATCAGCGGGATTTGCACATAGTCGAGCGCCGCCTGGGTGACGCCGCCGATGATGAAGATGTCGTAAGGCACGCAGTTGGGATCGATCCCGCCCGGAAGCGCCGAGCGGCAGGTCGGGGTGACGCCGACGCCGGGGTCACTGTCGACCACGTCCAGCGCGCGACCGAGACGCGAGGTCGAGAAGTCGTTCAGATAGACCCGCGACAGGGCAACCCGTGAATACTGGGCCGCGATGTCGTAGTTCCAGCCTGGGGTCAGTTCGCCGCGAATGCCGGCCACGCCACGGTAGGATTCATAGTTCAGCGAGTCCTGACGACCACCGCCCTCGACGTTGCGGCGACCGATATACAGGACCCGACGGGTATCAGCGGCGACATCTCCAGCCGTACAGCCAATGGTCGTGAGCTGTTGGGCACCCAGCAACGGGTTGCCGCAGTTGATGTCAGACGTGCTGAAGAAGTTACCCGATGGGGCGATCTGCGCAACGGACTCATAGTCCGAGAACATCAATTGGGCGTAAGCTTCGATCTTGTCGTTGACCTGATACTGGCCGAACGCACCGAACGTATAACGCTCGTCCGGGCGCTGATAGTAGTTCAGCGGTCCGTAGTTGTAGTTGTTGATGTTGGAGTCGAACGGGACGAAAGACCGGCCGGCACCCAGTGTCGAGTTAAAGCCGGGGCCCCCGCCGAAGTCGGTGAAACGACCTGGGAACGACGTGCCTGACCCGCCGCACTGATAGGTGTTCGGCGCGACTCCAGGAGGGGGCGCGCCTGCGGGCTGGGCGATGGCGCAGGTCGAATAGTCGCGGTCCCGTTGCAGGATCGGATTGTTGTTCCGATAGCCGGCGTAGGCCATGAGATTGCCGCGGCCGTCGGGAGCCGAGACGCCCATGACGATGTTGATCGAGCGCGACTCGCCGTCGGAGACATTGTCGTCCGGCAGGGCGAACTGGGATGGGTTGGTCGTGCCGCGACGCGCGACTTCGGCGCGCACATTGCCGACGCCGTCATAGTCGTTGTTGTGCTGATAGAAGCCGTATTGGGCATCGATCTGCAGGCCTTCGAAATTCTTGCGCATGATGAAGTTGACGACGCCGGCGATGGCGTCCGAGCCGTAGACGGCCGAGGCGCCGCCGGTCAGGACCTCGACGCGCTCGACCAGTTGTTCCGGGATCTGGTTCAGGTCGGCCGCGTCATCCAACGGCGAGCCATAGCCCATCCGGCGACCGTCGATCAGCACCAGTGTGCGCGACGAGCCGAGGTTACGCAGCGACACCGTGGCGGTGCCCGACGCGCCGTTCGCGACGGTCGAGTTCTGCGCGGCGAAGGCTTGCGGCAGCTGCGAGATCAGGTCTTCGACCCGGGTCACGCCCGCGACGTCGATGTCCTCGCCGGTCACCTGGGTGACGGGGCTGGTGGTGACCAGGTTGGCTTGCGGGATGCGCGAGCCGGTGACGATGACGTCTTCGATCGTATCGGGATCGGCGTCCTGCGCGAAGGCCGGGGCGGCGAACGCGAGGGCGGCGAAACCGCCGATCATCGTCGTCGTCAGCATCCGGTTGCGGATTTTCTAGGTTCTCAAAGGTCTTCTCCTGATGTTTCGACGCTGCCCGTATTCCGGGTCGTCGGGCCTTAGAATGGAATATTCCCTTCCCCCCGCGGACGGAATCCCTGCCGCAGTTGCGTAAGCCTAGGCCCCACGGACCAGATTTCGCCAGCACAATTACACGGCTGTAACCTCGTCGAAGCGAGACTGTCGCATTTGGGCCACGTTGTGGTCACAGCGGCGGATGCACCACCACGGTTGACCGCACGGGCATCTTGGCGGACTGAACAAGGACAACCGCCGCGTGGCGGGCCGTGCGAGGGCATATCCATGTCGTTTCTGTCCTTTTTGACGGCGATCACCGCCGCCGCGACCGTGTCCGGTCAGACGCCGCCGCCCCAGGAACGGCCGGAGGCCCTGACGCGGCTGGTGGCCTGTCGGGCGGTGGCCGACGGTACGGCGCGGCTGGCCTGCTACGACGCCGCCGCCGGCGCGCTGGATTCGGCCGAGCGGCAGGGCGAAGTCGTCGTTCTGGACCGCGCCAGCGTCACCGAGACCCGGCGACAGCTGTTCGGCTTCAACCTGGCCCTGCCGTCGCTGTTCCGCGGGGAAACCGCCGCCGAGATCGAATCGGTCGAATCGACCCTGCAGGGCGCCTCTCGCAACGGCGAGGGCCGCTGGGTCTTCCGGCTGGCCGACGGCGCCGTCTGGCGTCAGATCGACTCCGAGGCCGTGCGCTTCGACAACGAGACGGGCCAGCCGGTGCGGATACGAAAGGCGGCGCTGGGCAGCTTTCTGCTGACGGTCGACGGCAGCCGCGCCGTCCGCGTCCGGAGGCAATAGTCATGGCACCGCGCCAGCTGTCGCCCACCGTCTGGGCCTCGCCCCAGCCGGCCCTCGACGGGATCGCCGGGCTGGCGACCTCGGGCGTCCGGCGGATCATCTGCAACCGCCCCGACGGCGAGGATCCGGACCAGCCGACCGCCGCCGAGGTGGAGGCCGCCGCGCGGGCCGCCGGTCTGGACTTCGTCTGGATCCCGATCGTGGGCCTGCCCGGCCCGGACCAGGTCGCGGCGGTGGCGGCCCGGCTGGCCGATGCGGCGCCGACGCTGATGTACTGCCGCTCGGGCACTCGGTCGGCGATCGCCTGGGCCATGGCCGAGAGCGGCCGGGGCGTCGATGCGGAGGTTCTGAGAGCCGCCGCCGCCGGAGCGGGCTACGACCTCAGCCGGGTCCCGCTGTGAGCGCCGTCAGCGGACGATGGCGACGCGCGTCGCATACGGCACCGGTTCCGGCGTGCACGAGGCGACGGCCAGTTGCATCGCCATGAGACACAGGAAGGCCGCCGCGACCGGCTGGAGCCGATTTGAGACAGCAAGGGCGATGGAAACGGCCACGCGGAGCACTCCGGAGAAGGTTTACGAACTCCTGACGCAAGGGACGAGCCGCGCCCGATGATCCCGTTCGTGCGTCAGTTCGACTTCGCCCATGGCCGTCCGGACCGGGTCTCGCCGCTGATCCGGCGGGTGATCGCCGCCAATCCGGGGCCCTTCACCTTCACCGGGACCGGGACCTATATCGTCGGCCTCGACGCGCCGGGGGCGGCGGTGGCGGTGATCGACCCGGGTCCGCTGGACGAGGCCCATCTGGCCGCCCTGATCGCCGCCGTGCGGGGCCAGACGGTCAGCCATGTGCTGGTCACCCACACCCACCGCGACCACGCCCCCCTCGCCCGGCCCTTCGCCGAAGCCGTCGGCGCGCCGGTGCTGGCCGCACGGCCGCCGGGGCGGACGATCCATGCCTCGGCCATGCTGGACGAGGACGACGACGAGACCTTCGTCCCCGACATCGTCCTGACCGGCGGCGAGACGCTGGCGGGCGACGGCTGGACGATCGAGGCCCTGGCCACGCCGGGCCACGCGTCGAACCACATGGCCTTTGTGCTGAGGGAGGAGAACGCCCTGTTCAGCGGCGACCATGTGATGGGCTGGTCGACCACGGTGATCGCGCCGCCGGACGGCGACATGGCCGCCTATATGGCCAGTCTGGACGCGGTGATCGCGCGTGGCTTCGACACCCTGTGGCCGACCCACGGCGCGCCGGTGACCGCGCCGGGTCCGTTCCTCGAGGCCTATCGCGCGCACCGTCTGGACCGCGAGGCCCAGGTGCTGGCCCGCGTGGCGGGCGGCGAGCGGCGGATCGCGGACATGGTGCCGGTGCTCTATGCGTCCGTGGATTCACGCCTGTGGCCGGCCGCCAGCCTGTCGGTCTGGGCCCATCTGATCGCGCTGGAACGCGCCGGGCGGGTGCGGGCGGCGCCGGATGCCGGGATCGACGCCGACTGGACGCCGGTCTGAGTCTCGGGCGTGGATGACAGAGCGCGGGTCACGGCATCGGGTCGCGCCGGGCCAACGGCTCAGCTCGCCGTCGTCGGCAGGCGATAGTCCTTCATCCGTTCGCGCAGTAGCTTCTTGTCGATCTTGCCGGTCGCGCCCAGCGGGATGTCGTCGACGAAGACGACATCGTCCGGCATCCACCATTTGGCGATCTTGCCCTGCAGGAAGTCGAGGTGCTCCTGCTTGTTCTGCGCCTCGCCCGGCTTCAGCTTGACGATCAGAACCGGGCGCTCGTCCCATTTCGGGTGGGCCGCGCCGATGACGGCGGCCAGTTCGACCTTGGGATGACCGACGGCGATGTTCTCGATCTCGATCGAACTGATCCACTCGCCGCCCGATTTGATCACATCCTTGGCGCGGTCGGTGATCTGCATGAAGCCATGCTCGTCGATGGTCGATACATCGCCGGTATCGAAGAAGCCGTCTGTATCCAGGATCGGCGTGTCGTCGTTGAAATAGGCCCCGGCAATGGTCGGCCCCTTA
>JBBQTX010000190.1:0-4512 GCA_038234475.1 Caulobacterales bacterium
GACGAGAAGATCGCCCAGATTCGCGAACAGGTCGGTGACGCGAAAGTCATCTGCGGGCTGTCGGGAGGGGTCGATTCCTCGGTCGCAGCTGTGCTGATCCACGAGGCCATCGGCGACCAACTGACCTGCGTCTTCGTCGACACCGGCCTGTTGCGCAAGGACGAGGCCCAGCAGGTCACGACCCTGTTCCGGGAGCACTACAATATCCCGCTGGTGCATGTTAATGCGGCAAAGGAATTTCTCGGCGAGCTGGCGGGTGTCTCGGACCCCGAGACCAAGCGCAAGATCATCGGCCGCGTCTTCATCGAGACATTCGACCGCGAGGCCGCCAAGGTCGATGGGGCCGAATTCCTCGCCCAGGGCACCCTCTATCCCGACGTGATCGAGAGCGTCTCGGCCACGGGCGGCCCCTCCGCCGTGATCAAGAGCCACCACAATGTCGGCGGCCTGCCGGACTTCATGAAGCTGAAGCTGGTCGAGCCCCTGCGCGAGCTGTTCAAGGACGAGGTCCGCGCCCTTGGCCGCGAACTGGGCCTGACCGACGCCTTCGTCGGCCGCCACCCCTTCCCCGGGCCGGGCCTGGCCATCCGCATCCCCGGCGAGATCACCCGGGATGCCGTCGAGACCCTGCAACAGGCCGACGCCATCTATCTGGACGAAATCCGCAAGGCAGGGCTCTACGACAGCATCTGGCAGGCCTTCGCCGTCCTGCTGCCGGTCAAGACCGTCGGCGTCATGGGCGACGCCCGCACCTACGAAAAGGTGCTGGCCCTGCGCGCCGTGACCTCGACCGACGGGATGACGGCGGACTTCTTCGAATTTCCGTGGGAGGTGCTGGGCCGCTGCGCCACGCGGATCGTCAACGAGGTCCGGGGCGTGAACCGCGTCGTCTATGACGTCACGTCCAAGCCGCCGGGCACGATCGAGTGGGAATAGGCGGCAGGAGCCATATCGCGCGGCAGGAGAAATCTGCTAGGACAACGGTCGTTTGGTGATTGGGTAGAGTGATGACGGAAGACGCGCCCGGAGCGGCCGAGCAGTTGCTTGAAACGTCTCACTTGGCGGAAGCGCTCGAGAGCGAACGGTTCAAACAGTTTCTCGACCATATTCCCGTCGCTGTCGCGGTCGCCGAATTGCACCCGTCGGAGCGCATCACCTACGCCAACCTCGAGTTCGAGCGTTTGACCGGACAGTCGGCGGCCGACGTCAAGGGTCAACCGTGGAACCGGCTGACGGCGATCGCCGCTGCCGAGGACGACAATCAGAAACTGAGCGACGCGATCTCGGGCGGAGACGACTACGTCGGTGCGTTCGAAACAGTGCAGAACGGTGCCACCGTGGTGGTCGATGCGTGGTCCAACGTCATCCTGGATGACGGCGGCGAGCCGATGTTTCGACTGGTGGCGCTCGCTGCGGTCGCCACCAGGGACGGCCCCGGACTGACCGAGCTCCACAAGCGGGTGCAGGACAAGGACACCCTTCTGCGCGAACTGCAGCATCGGGTGAAGAACAATCTCCAGATGATCACGGCGCTGATCCGTCTGGAAACGCGCAACATGCCGGACGACGCGGCGGGCGAGCGCTTTGATCGGCTGGCCGGGCGGGTCAACTCCCTTGCCCTGCTCTACAACGCCATGTCCGAAGAGGGGCATGGGGAGAGCGTCGATCTGGGCGTCTATCTGAGCCAGATCGCTTCGGCGGTGATGCAGGCCCACGCGGTGGAGGGCATCCGTCTGGACCTTCAGGTCGATACCTGGCCGGTGTCGATCAATGTCGCCATGCCGACCGGCCTGGTGGTCAACGAACTGCTGACCAATGCCCTCAAGCATGCCTTCACCGGGCGGGAGGGCGGGACGATCACACTGCATAGCCTGGTCGATGACGAGGGCTGCCGCGTGATCATCTCCGACGACGGCATCGGTCTCGCCGACGGCGTCGAATGGCCCAAGGTCGGCAAGCTGGGCGCGCTGATCGTCAAGTCGCTACGCCAGAACGCCGATGCCCGGCTGGATGTGAAATCCGCACCGGGCGAAGGCGTCGAGGTGACGATCTTCTTCGCCCGCGCCAAGGCGGCCCCCGAAACCCATTGACGGTACTCCTCTAGAACCGGGCACTCAGTGTCAGTCGTGCGTTCAGCGGCGCGCCGACGGAGATGTTGAAATTGTTGTGGGCGTCCGAAAAATACGTCGTGTCGAACAGGTTCTCGACGTTCAGCTGCAGATCGACCGTGTCGCTGACCGCGTAGAAGACGGCGGCATCGACGCGGGTGAAGGCCGGCAACCGGGTCGTGGACGCCGTGGTCCGGATGGCTGCGAACTGGCTGGACTGGTGGATGATCCCCAGACCGAAGCCGAGGCGGCGGCTGAGGTCATAGCGGTTCCACAGGCTGACCTGCTGTTTCGGCGTCTGGGCCAGGCGGACGGTGTCGTTCCCCTGAAGCCGCGCATCCTGATACGAATAGCCGCCGCTGACCTGCCAGCCGGTCGTCAGCCGGCCGGTGACGGCCAGTTCCACGCCCTCGGTCCGTGTCTCGCCGACATTGATGCTCACCGTCGGGTTCAGCGGGTCCGGGGTGGTCGCATTGGTCCGGTCCAGCCGGAACAAGGCGGCGGTGACATTGAGGTCGGGCCGGATGTCCCATTTCGCCCCGACCTCGTGATTGGTGAATTCCTCGGGTTCGAGGTTCTGCGTCGTCGGCGACAGGCTGAGGAACTGGTCTCCCGAGCGTGGCAGGAAGGACTGGCTGTAGCTGCCGTAGATTGAGACATTGGCTTGCGGCTTGTAGATCAGGCCGAGGCGCGGCGAGACCTTGTCGTCAGTGCGGGCGAAAGGGCGGTCCGGATTGGACTGCAGGTCGAGCCCGGTGATGTCGAAGCGGTCGTAGCGCAGGCCGGCGACGACCTCGACATGGTCGCCGAGGCTGATCTGATCCTGCACATAGGCCGACAGGGTTTCGACGTTCGACACCGTGTCGCGGTTGATCGCCGGGAAGGTCACCGTCGGGAACACCGGATTGGTCAGGTCGAAGGTCGCGTTCGACAGGACGCCGTTGCGCCGCTGGTTGGCCGAGTCCTGGTCGCCATATTCGAGGCCGAACAGAAGCTTGTGGTCCATGCCGCCCGCGCGCACATCCCAAACCAGATTGCCCTGGATCAGCAGGTTCTGGCGGTCGGTGGGATCGGTATAGGCGGCGAGCGGAACCGTGCCGGTCTGCCCGGTGGCGGGCCCGTTGGCGTAGACGTTGGTGTAAAGCTTGTCGTAGTCGCCATAGAGGACGGTGGTCGATACCTCGACAGTGTCGCTCAGCGCGCCGTCCAGCCGCAGCTTGACGATGCTGGCTTCCAGCGTGGTGCGGTTGACGCCGGGAACGCCGAAAAACTGGTCGCGATAACCGGTCAGCGGCGCGGTTCCCAGCGAGGGAACCCCGCGGTCCGGCACCCGGTCGTCGTTGACGTATTCGTAGCTGAGACCCGCTCGCCAGCCGGCCCCCAGGTCCACCGCCAGATACGGGTTCACCGCGTAGCGCTCGCCCTCGTAGAAGTCGCGGTGATTGTCGAGGTTTTCGTAGACGGCGTTGATCCGGAAGGTCGCCATGGCGTTGATCGGGGCGTTGATGTCGGCCGAGACGTCCCACGCCCCGAAGCTGTTGGCGCTGGCCCGGCCACCCATGAAGACGCCTGAAGCGCTGGGCGTCTTCTGCACCCGGTTGACGATGCCGCCGCCGCCGCCCCGACCGAAGATCAGGGCATAGGGGCCCTTCAGCACCTCGACCCGCTCCAGATTATAGAGGCCTCGGAAATACTGGGTGTCGTCGCGGACGCCGTCGAGGAAGAAGTCGGCGGTGGTGTTCTGACCGCGCAGGGTGATCTGGTCGCGGTTGCCCTCGCCTTGTCCTACCGTGACCCCGGGGATGTAGCGCAGCACCTCGCCGAGGCTGTAGACCGCCTGGTCGTCCAGCTGTTCACGGGTCACGACGGTGATGCTCTGCGGCACGTTCAGCAGCGGGGTGTCGGTCCGGGTCGCCGTTACCGAATCCCGCGCCACATAGCCTCGCGCCTCGCCCGTCACGAGGATCGAGGGCAACTGGTCGGCCGGTTCCCCGGCGGCGAGAGCGAGGGTCGGCAGGGCCATCAGGAGGGCGGTGGAGGCGAACAGGGTACGCATAAATCGGTCGGCTTCTGGCGGAGGTTGAACGGCCCTGAGCTATAATGCGAAGCATTCGCATTATCAAGCGATATCTGCGTCGCGGATTGCGCGGGGCGGCCAAGGCCGGACTCGAAGAATCGCCGCCGCATCGGAGGCCGCAAAGGGCAACCGCCATGGCGCGCAAGCCGACCGCACCGGAGACACCAGCGGCCCCGGCCGGGGGTGCCGTGGTCAAGGCCGCGCCGGGCGTGGCCGTTCCGGACGGGACCGCGCCGCCGCCGCCGTCGAAGAAACCCTTCTGGACCCACCTGTATTTCCAGGTGTTGCTGGCGATCGCGCCGGGAGCGCTGATCGGACATTTCTACC
>JBBQTX010000191.1:0-4480 GCA_038234475.1 Caulobacterales bacterium
CGATGATCGCGGCAGCGGAAGGCGAGGGGTTTCTGAAACCCGGCGGCACCATCGTCGAGGCGACGGCCGGCAATACGGGTCTGGCGCTGACACTGGTGGGCCAATCCAGGGGATATAAGGTGCTTCTGGTCATCCCGAATATTACACCGACATGGCCGAGCGGCTGGCGCAGCAGATTCCGGGCGGCTTTTACGTCAACCAGTTCGCCAACGACGCCAACTCGCTCGCCCATTTCGAGACCACGGGTCCGGAGATCTGGGAGCAGATGGATCACAAGGTCGACGCCTTTGTCGCGGGCATCGGCTCGGGCGGGACCATCACAGGCATTGCCCAGTATCTGAAAAGCGTCGGCTCGGATGCAAAGATCATCCTTGCCGATCCCGTCGGTTCGACCCTGGCCGGGATCGTCAACGACGGCGTTCCGGGACCGGAGGGCAGCTACACGGTCGAGGGCATCGGCCAGAATTTCGTGCCCGACACCGCCGACATGAGCCTGATCGACAAGGCCTATTCCATCCCGGATGCCGAGGCCATCGCCACGGTGCGCGAATTGCTGCTGAAAGAGGGCATTCTGGGCGGGTCGTCCTCGGGCACGCTGATCGCCAGCGCCCTGCGCTGGTGCCGCGAACAGAGCGAGCCGAAGCGGGTCGTGACCTTCGTCTGCGACACGGGGGCCAAATATCTGTCCAAGGTCTACAACGACGCCTGGCTTGCCGATCAGGGCCTCGGCGACCAGCCGATGCATGGGGACCTGTCGGACCTGATCGGCCGCAAATACGAAAAGGGCGATGTGGTCGTCGCCGGCCCGGACGACACGCTGGATACGGTCTTCAAGCGGATGCGCGGGGCCGATGTGTCGCAACTACCGATCATCCAGGACGGACGTCTGGTCGGCATTCTGGACGAGAGCGATCTCGTCCACGTCATGAACACCGATGAAATCACGCGACGGGAGCGCTTCGCCAAACCCGTGTCGTCGGCCATGACCCGCGACCTCGACACGGTGCAGGTCAATGAATCCCTGGACGCACTGATCCCCCTGTTCGACCGCGACCGGGTGGCGATCGTACTTGACGGCGAGAAATTCGTCGGTCTGATCACCCGAACCGATCTGATCAACCATTTGAGCCTGAACCGGTAAGGCAGATGATCTCTGGTGCCGGGCCTTCCAGTCCAAACGGCGTTTTCTGGACCCCGACCGATCACTGCCACAGTTCCAACTCGTGGCGTCGGCATGGCGATAGTGTGGCGATCAAGTGGCGAAGCCACTGGACGGCGAGCGATTTGTGGGCCTGACTGCGCAACCGGACCCTATCAATCATCCGAGCCTCAACCGATGACACACAATCCGATCCACAGTTTCGTCGTCCTGGCCGCGGCCAGCCTGCTTCTCGTCGCCGGCACCGCCTCCGGCCAGTCGGCCCCGCCTCCGGCCCAGGCCGCCCCTCCGTCCACGGCGGGCTGTGCGGACGAAGTCCGCCACAACGCCACCCGCGAACAGGCCGAATTCGTCAGCGAGGGCCGCACCATCCGCAGCCTGATCTACAAGCCCGGCATTCCCAACGGTGCGGCGGTCGTGCTGTTGCACGGATCCCAGGGCGGGTCGGTTGACGCACAGCGGTTCGATCCGCACGCGGTGCAGCTGGCCTCGCGCGGCTATGTCGTATTGGTGCCCTTCTATTTCGACTCGCGGCCCTGGCGTACGCGCCGCAATGGGCTGGACATGAGCACCTGGGCCGAGACCGGGGCCAATGCCGTGAGTTATGTCGCCACCCTGCCGGGGGTCGATCCGGCCCGTGTCGCCCTGTGGGGCTATTCCTACGGTGGCTACCTGGCCGTCGACGACACCGTACGCCCGGATTCGCCCGCCGCCCTTGCCATCGGCGTTTCGGCCGGCACCGCCATCTGGGCCGAGCCAACCCGCGGACGGCGCGCCGTACCCATCCTGATGATCCATGGCCGGGCCGATCCCGCCGTGCCGCCCAGTTCGATGCGCACCCTGGCCGGGAACCTGCGACTCCGTGGCGCCACGGTCGATGTCGAGACGATCGATTCCAACCAGCACGAGATGAACGGCCCGATCTGGTGCGAAGTGTTCCAGCTCACGCGCCGGTTCCTCGACACGCATCTGCTGCCGGCCCCGGCCGCGCCCGCGGCCGGCTGACGAGGTGTCGGGAACGGGTCGTTGGTATGGACGGCTTCTTTCGGTCGCCCTTATCGGTCTGTTCGCTGCCATCGCCACCCGTCCGCTCGCCATGCCCCGGCCTCCTCAGGCCCTGCCGCTGGTGGGTATCCCGGGGTGTGTCGACGACGTGGCTGTCAGGGCATCGAGAGAGGCGATCACCTTCGAAAGCCAGGGACGTTCGATCCGGGCCTGGCTCTATATGCCAAGAGGCGAGGTGAACGGTTCCGGTCTCGTGCTGCTTCACGGGGGCACGGGGTTCGAGATGAACGCCATCCTGTTCGACGCCCATGCCATCCAGTTGGCGTCGCGCGGATACGCGGTCATCCTGCCGGCCTATTTCGACGCGGCGGCACCGGATCAGCGGCGGCGGCTGGTGACCGGCCGGGCCTGGCGCCAGGCGGCGTTGGACGCCGCGCGGCAGCTGGCCGCCAGAACCGGCATCTCGGCCGACCGGGTGACGCTTTGGGGTTATTCGCGGGGTGCCGGCGTCGCCGCCGATGCGGCCACGGCACCCGCGAGTGGAGTCCCCTCGGCGGTCCTGGTGGCCGGCGGAGGCACGTTTGATGAAAGCGTCGTCGGCCGCGGCCTGTCGTTCCTGCTGATGCATGCACGGAAGGACGAGGCCGTTCCGGTTCGCTCGACCCTCCGGCTCGCGCAAGACCTGCGCGAGGCTGGCGCGACGGTCGAGGTCGAGGCGCTGGACTTCGACGGGCATCAGTACGATCTTGCGGCTTGGTGCACCGTCATGGGCCGGACGCGCGCGTTCCTCGAAGCCGACCAAGCACCGTGACATTGACCGACGCGGTCTGCGGATCACGGAATACCAAGCGGGTTGAAGTCAATGAGGGTGCCAGCCATCTGTTCAAACCGCCGAAATGGGCGGAGATGTTCACCCGCCCTCCTCCATGCCGATGAGACCGGCCGCCTCGACCAGGACTTTTGATGACCAGGCTCAAGAACAGTCAGGGCTTTTCGACCCGCGCCATCCATGCCGGTCAGCGGCCCGATCCGACGACGGGCGCGGTGATGACGCCGATCTATGCGACATCGACCTATGCCCAGGAAAGCCCCGGGGTGAACAAGGGCTATGAATATGCCCGCGGCAAGAACCCGACGCGCGAGGCGTTTGAGGCCTGTCTGGCCGATCTGGAAGGCGGCACCCACGGCTTCGGCTTCGCCAGCGGGATGGCGGCGACCTCGACGGCTCTGGAACTGCTGGACGCCGGGTCGCACATCGTCACCGGCGACGACCTGTATGGCGGCTCGTGGCGGCTGTTCGAGCGGGTGCGGCGGCGCTCGATGGGGCTGGACTTCAGCTATGTGGACATGGCCAATCCGACCAATGTCGAGGCGTCAATCACGTCAAAGACTCGAATGATCTGGGCCGAGACCCCGACCAATCCGCTGATGAAACTGGCCGACATCGAGGGGCTGTCGCGGATCGCGAAAAAGCACGGCCTGCTGCTTATCGTCGACAACACCTTCGCCACGCCGTGGAGCCAGCAGCCGCTGAAGCTGGGGGCCGACGTGGTCATGCATTCGGTGACCAAATATCTGAACGGCCACTCCGACATCATCGGCGGGGCGCTGGTCACGGGGAACTCCGAGCTGGCGAAGGAAATCAAATTCCTCCAGAATTCCATCGGCGGGGTGATGGGGCCGTTCGACGCCTTTCTGGCCAATCGGGGCCTGAAGACGCTGGGGCTGCGCATGAAGGCGCACAACGAGAACGCCTTGGCCGTGGCGCGCTGGCTCGAGGACCGCAAGTCGGGGGTGGCGAAGGTGATTTATCCGGGCTTGATCAGCCACCCGCAGCACGAACTGGCGTCACGCCAGATGAACGGCCGGTTCGGCGGCATGGTCACGGTCCTGATCAATGGCGATCTGGAGCGGACCAAACGGGTGCTGGAGCGGGTTCAGATCTTCACCCTGGCGGAATCGCTGGGCGGGGTCGAAAGCCTGGTCAATCACCCGGCCATCATGACTCATGCCTCGGTGCCGAAAGAGGTGCGCGAGGCGGGCGGCGTGACCGACAACCTGATCCGGCTGTCGGTCGGCGTGGAGAATGTCGAAGATCTGATCGCGGACCTGGATCAGGCGCTGTCCGTTTAGGCCGCCTTCGAGTCCGGCAGGGCGGTCTGGTGGCCGCTGGCGGGGACGACCTTCTTCTTGGCCGGGGCGCGGGGCTTCTTGACGGCGGTGGTCGTCTTGTCGGCGGCGCGTTTGGCGATTTCGTCGTCGATCAGGGGGATGACCTCGGCGGCCGAGGCGATCTGCGTCGGCGAGGCGGTGGTC
>JBBQTX010000192.1:0-4422 GCA_038234475.1 Caulobacterales bacterium
GATGAACCACTGCGGTGTGTTGCGGAAGATGATCGGGGCCTTGGAGCGCCAGCTGTGCGGATAGGAATGCTCCATTCGGCCGCGCGCCAGCAGGGTGCCGGCCTCGATCAGTTTCTCCATGACCGCGCCGTTGGCGGGACCGAATTTGCCGGTCTTCTTGCCCTCGGTCTCCAGCACCTTGAGGCCGGCGAACAGGGGGACGTGGTCGTAGTAGGCGCCGTCGGGATCGACGGTGTCGGGGACCTCGTGATGGCCGTGGGCCTTCCAGACCTCGAAGTCGTCCGCGCCATGGCCCGGGGCGGTGTGGACGAAGCCGGTGCCGGCGTCGTCGGTGACGTGATCGCCGGCCAACAAGGGCACAGAGAAGCCGTAGCCCGGCGACAGGGCCGCCAGCGGATGGGCGCATTCGAGGCCCGAGGGATTCAGGTCGTCGATGCGGGTCCAGGCGGCGATCTTCGCAGTCTTGAAGACCTCCCCTGCCAGTTTGTCGGCCACGATCAGCCGGTCGCCGGGCTTGGCCCAGGGCTCGAAGTCGAGTCCGGTCTCCATGGCGGTGACCTCATAGAGGCCATAGGCGATCTCGGGGCCATAGCTGATGGCGCGGTTGGCCGGGATGGTCCAGGGCGTGGTGGTCCAGATCACCACCGACGGGGTGGCGTGGCGGAAGGCCAGCAGGTCGTCGGGATGGTCGTCGGTCGCGGCCATGACCGGGAATTTGACCCAGACGGTCGGGCTGACGTGGTCGTGATACTCGATCTCGGCGTCGGCCAGGGCGGTGCGTTCGACCGGCGACCACATGACGGGTTTGGAGCCGCGATAGAGCTGGCCCGAGTTCTTGAATTTGTGGAACTCGGCGACGATGGCCGCCTCGGTGCCGAAGTCCATCGTGGCATAGCGGTGGTCCCAGTCGCCGAGGACGCCGAGCCGTTTGAATTGCTCGCGCTGCACGTCGATCCAGCCGGTGGCGTATTCGCGGCAGGCCTGGCGGAACTCGGCCTTGGAGACCTCGTCCTTGCGCTTGCCCTGCGAGCGATAGCGCTCCTCGATCTTCCACTCGATCGGCAGGCCGTGGCAGTCCCAGCCGGGGACGTAGTCGACGTCATTGCCGAGCAGGAACTGCGACCGGACGACGAAGTCCTTCAGCGTCTTGTTCAGGGCATGGCCGATGTGGATGTCGCCGTTGGCGTAGGGCGGGCCGTCGTGGAGCACGTAGAGGGGCGCGCCTTCGGCCTGGCGCTGTTTGCGCAGGGCCGAATAGAGGTCGCCCCAGGCCTCGATGATCGCCGGTTCTTTCTGCGGCAGGCCGCCACGCATGGGGAAGGGCGTCTCGGGCAGGAAGACCGTCTCGCGATAGTCGCGTTCCCGGCTTTCGCCGGGGTGGGCGGAGGAGTCTGTCGTGTCGCCGGCGTCAGCCATGAAGTCTCGTCTCGTCGTCTGTGATCGTTCGCGGAGTTTCGATAATCCGGCGAGCATGGGGCCAGAGGCCCAGGGGCGCTACGCCGGGCGGCTAATCGAAATAGGGCGAAACACGCGGACGGTCATGGTGCGCATCGTCTAGCAGGCGGTTCAACGGGGCGCCAGCCGAAGCGCGTCGCGGGCGGCGGCGGCGTCGGCGTCGATCTGGGTCTTCAGCGCTTCCAGCCCGTCGAAATTCATCTCGCCGCGCAGACACTGGACCAGTTCGGTCTCGATCGTCCGGCCGTAGAGGTCGCCGTCGAAATCGAACAGCCAGACCTCGAGCAGGGGTTCGTCCAGTTCGTACATCGGGCGAACGCCGAGGTTAGCGACGCCGTCGATGACCCGGCCGTCCCATTTTCCGTTGTTTGGGAGGCGGGTACGCGTCGCGTAGACCCCGTAGGCGGGGCGCATGTAGTCGCCCATGCGGATGTTGGCGGTCGGCACGCCGATGGTGCGGCCGCGCTTGTCGCCATGGATGACCTCGCCCTCGACGGCAAAGGGGCGGCCGAGGATGGCGGCGGCGCGCGGCATGTCGCCGGCCTTGAGGGCTTCGCGGACGCCCGAGGAGGATAGTTTCAGACCGTCGGGATCGTCGATGCGGTCGACGACGGTGACGCCGAAACCCAGCGCCTCGCCATTGCGGCGCAGGCCCTCGGGCGAGCCCGTGCGACCCTGGCCGTAGGTGAAGTCGAAGCCGACCGTGACATGGCGGACCCCGAGACCGTCGCTCAGCACCCGTGTGGCGAAGTCCGCGTCGGACATTGCCGCCATGTCCGCGTCGAAGGCCAGCAGATAGAGCCGCGCCACGCCCAGCGGCTCCAGCGCGCGTGCCATCTGGTTGGCCGTCATCAGGCGGAAGGGGGCGGCGTCGGGTTGGAACCAGCGGCGAGGATGGGGCTCGAAGCTGACGACGGCCAGTGACGCGTCCAGAGCCTTGGCGGAACGGTTGGCGGCGGCGATGACGGCCTGATGCCCGCGATGGACCCCGTCGAACGCGCCGATGGCGACGGCCGATCCCTTGAGCCGCTCGTGCAGATCCTGCCAGTCGGTGATGATCTCGAACAAGTCAGTCTTTCGCCGGGCGTCGGCGGCGCGGAACGCGGACCGTGGCCACGCCGTCCATGACCAATTGGCCTTCGACAAAGCCCTCGCAGGCGAGTTCGACCCGGGCGCTCTCGGGGTCCACGGCGACCACGGAGACGCGAACCATGACGTCGTCGCCGATGCGGACCGGCCGGTGGAAGCCCAGCGTCTGGGCGATGTAGATGGCGCCGGCGCCGGGCAGGATGGTCCCGACCACGGCCGAGCCGAACGAGGCCGTCAGGAGGCCGTGGGCGATGCGGCCGCGATAGGCGGTTTTCGAGGCGAAGGCCTCGTCCATATGCACCGGATTGAAGTCGTCCGAGGCCTCGGCGAACTGCTGGATGCGCGCTTCGGTGACGGGGATGATCTTCTCCGCCGCCATGCCGACGTGGAGTTCCTCAAGGATGTATCCGCCCGAGGGGTGCGCCGTGACCAGATCAACCATGGCTGGGCTTTAGACCGGGTGCGGCGGAATGGCGAGGGCTCACCACGTCAGATCAAGGGCGGCGTAGCGGGCCGCTGTCCCCTCGGCCTCCAGCAGGTCGGCGGCGCGGGCCGGATCGAGGCGGCCGTCGGGGCCCCGCGCAGCGTCGCCGTGGATGCCCTGGGCGATGAACAGACAGTCGAGCGCCTGGCGGTCGGCCCCCACGACGTCGGTCACCACGCCGTCGCCGATGCAGAGCACGCGGGACCGGTCGAGCGGGCGGCCCAGCAAGGCCTCGCCCTCGTTCATGGCCAGGTCGTAGATGGGCGCGAACGGCTTGCCCGCCATCGTTACCCGCCCGCCGAGGGTCTCGTAGAGGTCGGCCAGCGAACCGCCGCAGTAGATCAACCTGTCGCCGCGCTGGACCACGCGATCCGGATTGGCGCAGATCAGCTCCAGATCGCGTGCGACGCCCTCGGCGAGGCGCGTGCGATAGTCCTCGGGCGTCTCGGTCTCGTCGTCGACCGGACCGGTGACCGAGATAAAGGCGGCGTCGGCGGCCCCGGTCGCGATCTCGAGATCGAGGCCCTCGTAAAGCGGCCAGTCCCGGTCGGGGCCGATGATCCATGCGGGGCCCGGCGCGCGCTTGGCCAGTTCCGCCCGGGTGGCGTCGCCCGAGGTGACGAAGGCCCGCCAGCTGTCGCGCGGCACGCCCAGCCGGTCCAGCTGTGCGATCACGTCCGAGGCCGGCCGCGGCGAGTTGGAGATCAGCACCACATGACCGTGGTCGCGGTTGAACCGGGTCAAGGCGGCGCAGGCCCCGGGCCAGCTTTCCCGTCCGTTGTGGATCACGCCCCAGACGTCGCACAGCAGAATGTCGTAGTCGGTGGCGATGTCGCCGAGGCCGCCCAGGGCATGGGGGTTATTGGGGGGGAGGATCATCGGGGGCTGATAGCCTGTCGAAGGGTGGGGGTGAAGGGGTTGGGCGCAGAGAGGATCGGCGGTCATCCAAGGCGCTCCGGTGTCCCCCTTCGAGGGAGCATCAGTGCGGAGTTAAGCACCTACAAGACTGACGCCGTTTCGGGATCAGATCCAGTTTGGAAACAACTCGCGGCGGACTTCGCATGTTGAGGTCGGACAGGCGATCATTGTGGTGGCGGCAGGCCCTGACCGCCCTTCGGAAAAGTAAACCTCATAGACCAAAGTCACGTCCGGAGTCCGGCAAACGCGGTACACGAACGGGTACGATCGAGGTGCGTCTACGAGCGTATCCCACCGTTCGCGCGTACAGGCCTTCAGGACGACAAGCGCCTGCTCCGGTGTGACCCCATTCAGGTCATCAGACTGAATGGGAGTCCCCAAATGTGGATTCCGCCCATACAGTTCGAGTTCATGGGAGAGAACCAACTCTGCTCGTTGTTCTGGAGGCATTCGATAAGGCGCCCCGAAATCCCACC
>JBBQTX010000193.1:0-4372 GCA_038234475.1 Caulobacterales bacterium
CGACGCAGGCGTGTTCGGCGATGTTGCGCAGGCGCGTGACCAGCGGGAACCAGGTCGCCATGGGCAGCAGCCAGAGCACGAACCA
This sequence comes from Caulobacterales bacterium, assembly GCA_038234475.1. Taxonomy (GTDB): domain Bacteria; phylum Pseudomonadota; class Alphaproteobacteria; order Caulobacterales; family Caulobacteraceae; genus Brevundimonas. The sequence goes on from JBBQTX010000193.1 coordinate 86, forward strand.
GGCCCACCAGACCCCGGCGAGGGTCAGGACCAGCAGCAGGGCGGCGTTGACCAGCAGGAAGGCGGCGATCGAACGCCCGGTGACGACGGCCTCATAGGCGTGGTCGTCGGTCGCGGCCTGAGCGACGCGACCGCGCAATGCGGCCAGCGGCAGAAGCACCCGCTGCTTGAAGAAGGTCTGGCCGGTCAGGTCGCGGACGATCTTGCGGCGCAGCGAGGCGCGGGTGACGGGGAAGGGGGCCGACAGGACCAGATCGGGGTCCTCGGCCTGCTGGGCGTATTTGTGGTGGGACAGGTGGTAGGGGCGATAGGCGGTCAGCGAGGCACCGACCGGAACGGCGCAAAGCCAGTGGCCCAGGGTGTCGTTGAGGCGCTGGTTCGGGGACAGGCCGCCGTGCGCCGCCTCATGCATCAGGATGGCGAGTCCCAGCTGGCGCGTGCCGATCACGGCGATGCTGAGCGGGATCAGGACGGGCCAAAGGACGCCGGCGACGAGCGCCGCCGCGATCACGCTCCAGCAGTGGACGACCAGCAGCGGTCCCATCAAGGCCGAGCGCGTCTGGAAGGGTGCCCAGTCCCCGGGTTCGAACAGGTCGGTGGGTTTGACGCGCGGGGCGGCGGGCATGGCGCTGAGGATAGGGGTTGATACGGGCGGCGCAACCACGTGCAAAAAGTCGCGTTATCCTGACATAAGGTAATGTTGACATGACATTGCGGTAGTGTAAGGTATGCATGACTTTTCGTCGGAACGCTTATCATGTTGAACCCCGCCCCATCCGCCACCGAGGCCGGAAAACGCTACGTCATCCGGACGATGGCCTTCATGTCCGGCTATGTGGCGATCAATGTCGCGGCGATCTTCGGAGCCTTTGACGAAATCGCCTCGCCTGTCGCCGCCTGGGGACTGGCCCTGACCGTGTCGGCCCCGGTGATCGGGCAGATCTGGGCGACCCTGGCGCTGATGCGCGAGTCCGACGAGTTCGTCCGCGCCGTCATCGCCAAACAGTTCATTCTTTCCGCCGGTCTGGCCATGGCCATCGCCAGCGTCTGGGGTTTCGGCGAGAGCTATGCCGATGCGCCGCACATCCCGGCGTGGATGATCTATCCGCTGTTCTGGGCCTGTTTCGGCCTGGTCTCGCCCTTCGTCAGGAACAGCCGGTGAAGAACCGGCTGAAACTTTTGCGCGTCGAGCGGGGCTGGACCCAGGAGCAGCTGGGTCAGGCCCTCGGCGTCTCGCGTCAGGCGGTGAATGCGCTGGAGACGGAGAAGCACGACCCCTCACTGGACCTGGCCTATCGCATCGCCGTGCTGTTCGCGCGGCCGGTGGAAGAGATTTTCGAAAACCCCCACGGCTGACCGGGTCAGGCGTCGTTCAAAGGAAGTCACCATGCTGCACCTTCGTCGTTTCTTCGGGCGTTCGACCCTGAGAGCACTATGGCTGGCCTCTGCGTCAATTGCGGTCGCAGGGTGCATGGTGCCCGCGACGCAGGCGGACATGAGGCTTGTCGCCGAGGCCCCGCAGGCCTTCGCCTCGGACCGTCTGTCGGTCGAGGTGATCGGGTCGGGACCGGATCTGGTCCTGATCCCCGGGTTCGGCTCGTCGCGGGAGGTCTGGCGGGTCGAGGCCGAGCGGCTGAAGGCGACGCACCGGGTGCATCTGGTCCAGCTGGCCGGATTCGCGGGCGAGCCGTGGACCCATGGCGACGGGGCGTTCGTCCAGCCGGTGATCGACGAACTGGCGCGCTACATCGCCGATCGAGGCCTGGCACGGCCCGCGGTCATCGGCCATTCGATGGGCGGGCTGAGCGGTCTGATGCTGGCGCAGCAGTATCCGGACCGGGTCGGCCGGGTGATGAGCGTCGACAGCCTGCCCTTCTACAGCGCCCTGTTCGGGCCGCAGGTCACCGCCGAGATGGCACAGCCGTTCGCCGATCAGGCGGCGGCGGGCATTCTGTCGGCTGACGAGGCCGGGTTCCGGGCCAGCCAGACCCAGAGCGCTATCGGCCTGGCGCGCGATCCGGCGACGCGGGCGGCCATGGTCGAATGGTCGATGGCCTCGGACCGGCACGCCATGGCGGCGGCCATCCGCGAGGTGATGACGACCGACGTGCGGCCCGGGCTGGCGGCGATGACGACGCCCGTGTGGGCGCTCTATGCCGCCGACGCCGACGGTGGCGCGCCGGCGGCGATGGCCGACGGGGTGTGGGGCCGGGACTATGCCGCCCTGCCCGGGGTGCGGCTGATCCGGGTCGACGGCAGTCGCCATTTCATCATGTCCGACCAGCCGGCGCGGTTCGCGGAGATCGTGGATCAGTTCCTCGCCAGACCCTGATTGCCGTCGAGCCGGCAGGCGGTGACGACGCGTTGACGACGACCGGGGGCCTGTCCCGTGTCGGGGGCCAGATCGAGGCAGTCGACGACCTGGACCGGGTCGCCGTCGGCGAGGATCACGCCTCCGCCCTCGGCGCAATCGACCTCGAACAGGTCGCCGCCGGCGCGGGTGCGGCCCACGACGGCGGCTTCGACCACGGTGCAGACCAGCCCGGCGCGTGCGACCACGGAGGCGGCCTCGAGGTTCACGGCGGCGGGGCCGGGGACCAGGGTCGTCTCGCCGTTGCGGCTGCGGTTCATCTCGCGGCGCGAAGCGTCGATGCGGCTGGGCGTCACGGCCTCCAGCCCGAACTGGCCGGGGCTGTAGATGCGCAGACCTCCCGGCTCGCCCGACGCGGACTGCGGGGTAGAGAGGGCGGCGGCGGCGGGGGCCGGGCCTGCCAAGAGCCCCATGGCCAACAGACTGACGAGGGCGCGCATCAGGTCACGGGCTCCGGGGCATCGAACGTCGGCGTGACGTCACCGGCCTTGGTCAGCTGGCCGCCGAAATCGTCGGCGTAGGCCACGGCCAGAAGCGAGCGGAAGACGGTGACCGGAAGGGCGATCTCATAGGGGCCCTCGGCATAGGGGCCGACCTGATAGGCGCCGATCAGGAAGGTCAGTCCGCCCGCCTTGCCGGCTACGGTGCCGGGCGTCAGCACGAAGGCGGTGTCCCGCGCGCGGGGGCAGGCCCACTCCTTGCCGTCCAGCGCGATGCTGGCGCTGTCGGGGACCCGCGCGCGCTTGGCGGTGTTGATGGCCGAACAGAGTGCCTGATCGAGGGCGGTCAGGTCCACGTTCTTGCGGAACAGGTCGACGAGGCCGACCTGGCGCTTCAGCGCCTTGTCCCACAGGATGCCGGTCGAGAGCGTATTGGGATGGGCTCCACCGGAATAGTCGTAGTCGACCCGCTTCAGGCTGAGGAGTTTGGCGGTCTCCGTCGCGGCGCTGAAGGTGACCGACTTCTCATAGACGGGCAGGTCGACGTCGTTGCCGGCCTCGGTGCGTTCGCCCTGGGCCCCTTCCGCGAACTGGCGCAGGCGGCGGACCTCCTCGGCGTAGAGCCGGGCGTGCAGGTCGGCCTGGGGCTTGATCGCGTCGGGCAGAACCAGGCTGACATTGGCCCAGGGTGTTTTCGACTCGAAGGACATCGGCGCGGCGGCGTCGGCCGGGGTGACGGCGGCGGTCGCGCCCGGCGCGGCAGCAGCCGGGGCCGGGGCCGGCTCGCGGTCGCGATTGCAGGCCGCCAGCGACACGGCGATCGCAGCGGCGGCCAGAAGCAGGCGTGCCGGGGCAGGGTTCGGGGCGGTCATGCGGGTCTCCTTCACAGCGGCCACGATACAGCGCCGAGGATGATGGCGGAAAGCAGGATCTGCCCCGCCTCGCGATTTGACTGGAACAGGCGCAGCGCAAGCTCAGGATCGTCGGGCTCGAGCCGCAGGGTCTGCCAGCCGAGATGGGCGGCGAACGCGGCCAACCCGGGCCAGAACAGCGGGCCGAGACCGGCGAAGGCCCCGGCCAGGGCGGCGGCCAGCACGGCGAGGGCGTAGAAGACGCCGACGCCGCGCCGGACGTGGGAGCCGAGCCGCCGGGCCGAGGATTTGACCCCGACCATGGCGTCGTCCTCGATGTCCTGCAGGGCGTAGACGGTGTCGTAGCCGAGCGTCCAGAACACGCCGCCGAGGTAGAGGAGGATGGCCGCCGGCCATAGGCTGGAGAAGGCCGTGCCGACCTGGGGCTGACACGACGGAATGGGCTCTCCAAGCCTGGCGCAGAGCTCAAGCGTGCTCGCGTCGTGGAGTAGCGCCAGGAGCCACGAACCGGAGAGTGCAGCCGCATACCCCATCAGCGCGCCCCAGTTGAAGGTCAGGCCGAGCCAGGCCTGGGGCCACCAGGTGATGCGTTTCATGAAGGGGTA
>JBBQTX010000194.1:0-4365 GCA_038234475.1 Caulobacterales bacterium
GATGGAGCGCCAGATCGCCGCCTTCAATCCCGCCGATGTCGCGGGCTACAACCGCTTCCATGCCTATTCGGAGGAGCTGTATCAGGAGGGATATCTGAAGCTGGGGGCGGTGCCGTTCCAGTCCTTCTGGTCGATGATCAAGGCGGCACCGGAGCTCGCGCGGCTGGAAAGCTGGAACAGCGTCCACGCCATGGTCGCCCGCTACATTCAGGACCCCCATCTGCGACAGGCCTTCAGCTTCCATACCCTTCTGGTCGGCGGCGACCCGTTCAAGACATCGAGCGTCTACGCCCTGATCCACGCGCTGGAACGGCGCGGCGGGGTCTGGTTCGCGCGGGGCGGCACGGGTGCGTTGATCAATGGTCTCATCCGGTTCTTCGAGGATCTCGGCGGTGTGCTGCGGCTGAACGCGCCGGTGGCCCGGATCGACGCGGAAGGCGACCGGGCGACCGGCGTGGTGTTGGACGACGGCGAGGTCATTCCGGCAGACATGGTCGCGTCGAACGCCGACATCGTCCACACCTATGAGCGTCTGTTGGGCCTGACGCCGCGCGGCCAGGCCAAGGCAAAATCGCTGAAGTCCAAGCGGTTCTCGATGTCCCTGTTCGTGCTCCATTTCGGCCTCCGGACGCCTCAGCCGCAGCTGGCGCACCACACCATCTGCTTCGGTGCCCGGTACCGGGAACTGATCAGCGAGATTTTCGCCGGGCCGGCCTTGCCCGAGGACTTCTCCCTGTATCTGCACGCCCCCTGCGCCACCGATCCGTCGATGGCTCCGGAAGGGATGTCCAGCCACTATGTGCTGTCGCCGGTACCGCATCTGGGTGCCGCCGATATCGACTGGGAGACGCAAGGGCCGCGGTATCGCGAGAAGATTATCGACTATCTCGAGGAGCGCTACATCCCCCACCTGCGACGTGATCTGGTGACGACGCGCATCTATACCCCGACCGACTTCAAGGAAGACCTGAATGCTCATCTGGGCAGCGCCTTCTCGCTGGAGCCGATCCTGACGCAGAGCGCGTGGTTCCGGACCCACAATCGCGACGATCGCATCCCCAACCTGTATGTTGTCGGGGCCGGCACGCATCCCGGCGCAGGCATTCCCGGCGTGGTCGGCTCGGCCAAGGCAACGGCGGGCCTGATGCTGGAAGAGAACGCCTGATGGCCACGGCCGACGCCATTCTGGAAGCTTCGAAGGCGTCCATCGTCAAGGGGTCGAAGAGCTTCCGCTCGGCGTCGCGGCTGTTCGATCCCGAGGTGCGTGAGGACGCCTGGCTGCTGTACGCCTGGTGCCGGCGCTGCGACGACGAGATTGACGGTCAGGACCACGGGCACGGGCATGAGGACATCACGCCGGAAGAGCAGCGCCGGCGGCTTGAGCGGCTGTATGACCAGACCCGACGGGCGCTGGCAGGCGAGCCGACCGACGACCCGACCTTCGCCGCCTTCCAGCGGGTGGCGCTGCGTCACGACCTGCCGGAGCGCTGGCCGCTGGACCTGATCGACGGCTTCGCCATGGATGTCGATCACCGGGAGTACCGCACCGTCGACGACGTCATGGCCTATTGCTGGCACGTGGCCGGCGTTGTCGGTGTCATGATGGCCCGGGTGATGGGGGTATCGGACCCCGAAGTGCTGCGCCGCGCCCAGGACCTGGGTCTGGCGTTCCAGCTGACCAATATCGCTCGCGACGTGGTCGAGGATGCGGACAACGGGCGCGTCTATCTGCCGGCTGACTGGCTGGCCGAGGTGGGGCTGGAGCCCACGGCCGATGCGGTCGCCGACCCGGCCAATCGGGCCGCGGTGCATGTCGTTACGACCCGACTTCTGGCCCTGGCAGAGCCCTATTACGACAGCGCACGCGACGGTCTGCGCGGCCTGCCGTTCCGGTCCTCGCTGGCCATCGCGGCGGCGCGTGGGGTCTATCGCGAGATCGGCCGCAAGGTCCGCCGTCGCGGCCCGGGCGTCTGGGGCAAGCGGGTGGTCGTGCGCAAGCCGACCAAGCTATGGCTGTTCGGGCGCGGCTTTCTGATCGCCATCTGGACCCAGATCCTGGACAAGGGCCGGGTGCCGCCACCGCGGCCGGTGTTGTGGACTCAGGTCTGATTTGAGCGGTCGGCCCGCAACCGCCGAAGCTCGGCGTGCAACGCCTTGGGATCGGGGGCCAGCAGGAAGCCGAACGAGACCGCTCCGCCGCGACTTTGTACCGCATGATGCAGACGGTGGGCCTGGATCAGCCGGCGAAGATACCCCGATCTCGGCACCCATCGGAACGGCCAGCGCTGGTGCACCAGACCGTCGTGGAACAGGGCGTAGGCCGCGCCATACAGGGTCACGCCGGTCGCCACCGCGTAGATCAGCCACGAGCCTGTCCACCAGCCGAGGCTGAACAGGCTGATACCCGCCACCGAGCCGACCACGGCATAGAGGTCGTTGATCTCCAGCAGGCCGCTGCGGGGTTCGTGGTGGCTGCGATGCCAGCCCCAACCCCAGCCATGCATGATGAACCGGTGCGACCACCAGGCGAAGCCTTCCATCAGGGCGAAGACGCCGAGCGCGACGGCGATGAAGGCGGCAGGGATCATGGCGAGAGGATACGCCGCGCCGCAGGACGTTCCAACCGCGACGCGAGGCCGCTAAGGTCGCAGGGAGAGTGGAGTTCGCCGCGTGACCGATATTACCGCCCGCAAGGACCAGCATCTGGACGTGATCCTGTCCGGCAAGGCGCGGCACGGGCTCGACAGCGGCTTTGCCGACGTGCGATTCGTGCATGAGGCCCTGCCCGATCTGGACCACGGCAAGATCGATCTCGGGGCAGACTTCCTGGGCCGGCGGCTCAAGGCCCCGCTGCTGATCAGTTCGATGACGGGCGGTCCGGCGCGGGCCGAGGCGATCAACGCCCGGCTGGCCGAGGCGGCGCAGTATCTGGGCATCGCCCTGGCCGTGGGCTCGCAGCGGGCGGCGCTGGAGGGCGGTGGCGCACCGGGACTGGACATGGTCCTGCGGCTCAAGGCCCCCGACACGCCGATCCTGGCCAATATCGGCGCGGCCCAGCTGACGCGCGGCTTCGGGGTCGACGAGGCGCGGCGCGTGCTGGACATGATCGCCGCCGACGCCCTGATCGTGCATTTGAACCCGCTGCAGGAGGCCTGTCAGCCCGAGGGCGATCGCGACTGGTGGGGCGTGGGCGCGGCGCTGGAGGCCCTGGTCAAGGCGCTGGACGCGCCCGTGATCGTCAAGGAGACCGGTGCAGGGATTTCCGCCGCGACCGCCCGCCGGCTGATGGACATGGGCGTGGCGGCGGTCGATGTGGCCGGAGCCGGCGGCTCCAATTGGGCCACCGTCGAGGGCGAACGCGCGACAGCCGAGGCGGACAAGGCCCATGCCGCCGCCTTCGCCGACTGGGGCATTCCCACGGCCCGGGCCATCGCCGAGGTCAGGGCGGCCTGCCCCGGGGCGGTGATCATCGGCTCGGGCGGGGTGCGGGACGGGGTCGACGCGGCCAAGGCCATCCGGCTGGGGGCCGACATGGTCGGTCAGGCGGCGGGCGTTCTGGCTGCGGCGACGGTTTCGACCGAGGCCGTGGTCGAGCATTTCCAGACCGTGATCCGGCAGATGCGCACGGTGTGCTTCTGCACCGGCTCGTCCGATCTGACCGCCTTGCGCAAGGCGCCCTTGCAGGACTGAAGGGGCGCGAGAGACTCGTATGCCGTTCAAGAAAATCCGAGCGATTTTGCTCTGGCGGCCGAACCGGTCTCCGGGCGGGGGAACCGGGCTTCAAAAGCGGCGCGGCGTCCGCTGAGTGATGTCAAAGACCCACGCTGGAGGGCGTTGAATTCATAGAGCACGGGGGTACGACAGGAGCGAGAGTCTCTACTCAGGCCGAGGGCAACAGGTCGCCCGCGAACACCCGGTAGCGACCCGCCCGCACGCCGTCCGTCGCGCGGGCGATATCCGGTGCGAAATAGTGGTCCGAGCCATAGGCGGCCGCCGCCTCGCGGACGATGGCGTAGACCTTCTCGAGATCGGGCGACGAGGTCAGGGGACGGTGGAATTCGACCCCTTGCGCTGCGGCCAGAAGTTCGATGCCGACCACGGCGGCGGTGTTCTCGGCCATGTCCAGAAGGCGGCGCGCGCCATGGGTGGCCATGGAGACGTGGTCCTCCTGATTGGCGGAGGTCGGCACGGTGTCGATGCTGCACGGATGGGCCACCATCCGGTTCTCGGCGACGAGGGCGGCGGCGGTGACCTGGGCGATCATGAAGCCGGAGTTCAGGCCGCTCTCCTTGACCAGAAAGGCCGGCAGGGCACTCATGTTCGGGTCGACCAGGATGGAGGTGCGGCGCTCGGAAATATTGCCGA
>JBBQTX010000195.1:0-4337 GCA_038234475.1 Caulobacterales bacterium
GGGCAGGATGAAACTGCCGCCGCTGGCGGTCGGGATCGGCTTCTACCTGCCCGCAGCCGTGACCACGATGCTGGTGATCGGAGCGATCTGTGGCTGGTTCTATGACAAGGCCATCAAGACCTCCCGGTTCGCCGACGTCGGCCGCCGCATGGGGGTGCTGCTGGCCTCAGGCCTGATCGTCGGCGAAAGCCTGTTCCTGGTCATGACGGCCGGCGTCATCGTCTCCAGCGGCAATGACGCGCCCTTCGCCCGCTTCTTCCCCGTGGCCGAAAACTGGCCGGCGATGCTGGCCGGGATCATGACCTTCGTGGTCCTGACCTTCGCTCTCTACGCCTGGGTCCGGGGACGGGCCGCCAGGGTCTAGATCAGGGACAGGGCGGCGGCCGCCGGATTTCCGGCGGCGGGCCTTCCAGACGGTACAGGTGCCACCGGCGGGTGGCGCCGACGCCGGTGGGGACGCTGAGATCTCCCAGATCGGTGACCCGCGCCCAGCCCACGAAACGGCCAGCCCCCGCACAGCCGGCGATGGCGAGCACGCCTCGCTTGCCGGCCGCCAGGGCGGTCAGCGGGCGGTCCATCTGGAAATGGTCTTCCGGAGCCTGATCGGGGCTGGCCGGCCAGGCGGTCACGACCGGTCCCCGGTTCCGTGCGTAGTAGAGCAGGGCTGCGGTATCCCGGCGACGCTCGGCGACAATGGCATCGACATTCGCCGCAGTCGCATGGGCCGCAGCGGCGCGACCGAATTCCTTCCAGCCGAGCGTGCGCTCAAAGACCGGCTTGCCCCCCAAGGTCAGGCGCAAGGCGTTGGCGTCGGCCAGCGGCAATGCGATCTGGATCGCCAGGCCGCAGGCGAGGCCGCCGGCCAGCCAGCCCGGCCGGCCCCAGCGCAGAAGCAGCGCCGGGCCCAGCACAAAGACGGCGACCAGACCCGTGGCCGCCCAGTTGGCGTTGGCCCGCGTGACGAAGGCGAGGCCGATCAGGAGCAGGAGGACGGGCACAGAAAAGGCCATAAGCAGGCGGTCCTGCGGGGCCGTCTGCCGTCCGCGCGCCGACCGTCCGACGGCCAGGCAGGTCGCGGCCAGGATCACCGGGCCGGCGAGGGCGAACTGGGCGACGATGAAGCTGAGACCGTCGTCGAAGCCCGGCGCGCCGCCGCCGCCCGAGGCATTGTCGGCGGTGTGTTTGAAGGTGGCGAGGCCGTTGGCGGCCTGCCAGGCCAGATTGGGCTCCAGCATCAGGGCACCGCCGACCAGACCGCACCAGACCGCAGGACGCCTCAGGGCGTTGCGCGAGATCGGATCGATCAGGGCGGCGAGCAGGAGACAGCCGACGAAATAGGCCATGGCGTATTTGGACAGCAGGCCGAGGCCAAGGCTCATCGCCAACAACAGGCCCCAGGCCGGGCCGCCGCCTGCCCTCAGGCGGACGAAGGCCAGCAGGGCCAGCGACCAGAAGGCCAGAAGCGGCGCGTCTGTCGATATGATCCGGGCCGAATAGGCCGCGCCGGGTGCCAGCAGGGCCGACAGGCCGGTCCAGAAGCCGACCTCGCGGCCATAGAGGGTCGTACCCACGCCGCCGACCGCCGCCGCCGTCACCGCCCAGGCCAGGGTGGACGGGGCGCGGACACAGGCCTCGCCGGGGCCGCAGACAGACTGCGACACGCCGATCAACCAGGCGATCAGGGGCGGTTTGGAAAAATAGCCCCATGCCGGCTGCTGGGCCCAACTCCAGTACTGGGCCTCGTCGACGTAGAGGTCGGTCGTGGACAGATGCAGACCGACCAGACGCAGGCCCGTGAAGGCCAAAATCAGAACGGCCAGAACAAGCCCGGGGTTTGACCCTCCGGGCGTCCAGGTCGTCTTCAGGCTGGGGTCGGAACCGACCTTCGTCCCAAGGCGCGCGCGCGCTGGGCCACACCCGGAGCGCTCACCATCAACCGGTAGAGCGCCGCGAAAACCAATCCACTGATCGTCCATGACAACACGACATCGGAGAGAAAATGGCCGCCAAACGCGATGCGATTGGCAGAGAGCAATACGGCATAGGTGACGACCGGGATGCCGACCGCGAGACGGTAACGCGCCGGCACCAGAACGAGGGCCGCGACGAACCAGACCGCCGACGACGCCTCGCCACTGACGAAAGAGCAATTGTTCTGGCACCAGTCGCTGATGCGCCACACCGGCTGGTAGGGGGCGTCCCCGCCGAACGCGTCGATGGCGATCGGGCGGGGGCGGCCCCATTGGGACTTCAGTATGCCGTTGACCACCAGGCCGGGGCCGAGGGCGAGCGCGACCAGCAGATAGCAGCAGCGTCGGGCGACCGTGAACGCGTCCGACCCGTGGTGCGCGAGCGCCGAGGCCAGACGGCCGAGCAGGCCCAGCATGAGCAGGCCCAGCACGATGTCAGAGGTCTTGCGAAACGCCTTCAGGACCGGGACCTGACTGGCCGCAAACCCGTCACCGGCGCGAAAGAACAGGTCGGTGACGGCCAGATCGATCACCGGAAAGGCCAGGAACAGGGCGCTGAGCGCGATCACGGCGGTCAAGAACAATACCATCGGATCGCTGATGCGCGGGGCGGTGGCGGCCAGAAGGGCCAGCCGCGCCCGGGCCCGATCCGTGCGACGGAGCCAGCGCTTTGCCATCGGGCCGACGGGCGACGTCGCCGCCCCCGCCCAGCCACCGAGACCCAGTTCCGTCATGAAGCCCCGCCCCTGCACGACGGAGAGGGTGCCCGATTCGTGCGTCAGGGCGCCGAACCTTTTGTCTCAACCACGCTCTGCTTTGGAGGCGCCTTCGAGACATTCGGTTCGCCTAGGGACGATTTGTCATCCGGCCCGGCCGAAGTCGAACCCGGGGGCGGCACCCGGCTGGTCTTTCGGCCCAAGCCCCTGTATGAGGCCCGCGCTCCCCGCACTGTCGCCTTTTCCGCGACCAGCCCGGTCACCCGCCCGCTGGCCGCCTTTCACGTTCGATATACACAATGAATCTGCGCAACGTCGCCATCATCGCCCACGTCGACCACGGCAAGACCACGCTGGTGGATCAGCTGCTCGCCCAATCCGGCGTGTTCCGGGCCAACGAGGCCCATGCCGAACGGGCCATGGACTCCAACGACCAGGAGCGCGAGCGGGGCATCACCATCCTGGCCAAATGCACCTCGGTGCTGTGGAACGGCAAGGCGGGCGAGACCCGGATCAATATCATCGACACCCCCGGCCACGCCGACTTCGGCGGCGAGGTCGAGCGTATTCTTGGCATGGTGGACGGCTGCGTCCTGCTGGTCGACGCCGAGGAAGGCGTCATGCCCCAGACCAAATTCGTGCTGACCAAGGCGCTGAAGATGGGCCTGCGTCCGATCCTGTGCATCAACAAGGTCGACCGCGCCCACGCCGATCCCGACAAGGTTCACAACGCCGCCTTCGACCTGTTCGCGGCCATTGGCGCCACCGACGAGCAACTGGACTTTCCGCACATCTACGCCTCTGGCCGTGCCGGCTGGGCGACGATGGACCTGAGCCAGCCCAGCGACAATCTGAGCGCCCTCTTCGACCTCATCGTCCAGCACGTGCCGCCGCCCAGGGTGGTGGCCAACAAGGACAAGCCGTTCCAGATTCTGAACGTCCTGATCGAGTCCGACCCTTTCCTGGGCCGTCTGCTGACCGGTCGGATCGAGAGCGGCAAGGCGGTTCCCGGCATGGCGATCAAGGCCCTGTCGCGCGACGGCAAGACCATCGAACAGGGACGGATCACCAAGGTGCTGGCCTTCCGCGGCCTGAAGCGTCAGCCGGTGGACGAGGCCGAGGCGGGCGACATCATCGCCATCGCCGGCATGTCCAAGGCGACCGTGGCCGATACCCTTTGCGCGCTGGAGGTCACCGAGGCCCTGCCCGCCCAGCCGATCGATCCGCCGACCATCTCCATGACCGTCTCGGTCAACGACAGCCCGCTGGCCGGTCGCGAGGGCGACAAGGTCCAGTCGCGCGTCATCCGTGACCGCCTGCTGCGCGAGGCCGAGGCCAATGTCGCCATCCGCGTCACCGAGACCGGCGGCAAGGACGCCTTCGAGGTCGCCGGCCGCGGCGAACTTCAACTGGGCGTGCTGATCGAGAACATGCGCCGCGAAGGCTTCGAACTGTCGGTCAGCCGCCCGCGCGTGCTGTTCCGCCAGAACGAGGAGACCGGCCAGCGCGAAGAGCCGATCGAGGAAGTGGTCATCGACGTCGACGACGAATACACCGGCGTGGTCATCGAGAAGCTGTCGGCCCGCAAGGCCGAGCTGAAGGACATGGGCCCGTCGGGTGCCGGCAAGACGCGCCTGACGCTGAAGTCGCC
>JBBQTX010000196.1:0-4298 GCA_038234475.1 Caulobacterales bacterium
GCACGTCATCCGCCGCCCAGGATCACCCGCCTCGGCGGCCCGGGAGTTCTGCCACGCCGTTCCGCTCGGCCATGAAGATGTTTGGCCCCGTCATGGCTCCCCCCACAGGCGGAGCAGGTTGCCGATGGTCTTGTCGAGGACGAGGGATGCCTCGTCCGTCGCGGCGTCCCGCAGACGCTCAAGGTCGAACAGAATCTCGCGCTGGTCCGGCCGTCTGACCAGACTCTGGACCCAGCCGACGCAGGCCAGACGAACGCCGGCCGTGACCGGCGTGACCCGGTGCAGCAGGCCAGTGGGGTAGAAGACAGCGCTGCCTGCGGGGGGGCGGAACTCACGATCCCCGGCCGGGTCCGAAATCAGCAGCCCGCCGCCCTCATAGGTCTCGGGGTCCGACAGGAAGAGGGTGAAACTGACGTCGGTCCGGAACGGCCAGCCGTCGACGTCGGTCATGACGGCGTTGTCGGCGTGCAGGCCATACTGCTGGCCGGGGCCGTAGCGGGAGACCATCAGGTTCGACCAGCGGACGGGGCGCATCAGGCGGCGCACCACAGGGTGGCCTTCCAGAGCCAGTCGCACGCGCCGGCTGACGGCCACCACGGCCGGGTCGTCGCCGCGGGCCTGTTCGTTTCGCTTGACCGTTCTGGCGGCCGCGCCGGCCGTGAGCGCGCCGTCGCGGAAGGGCGCGTGGTCCAGCGCCTCGCGGATGGCGAGCGCCTCGTCCTCGGCCAGCACGGTCTCGACTACGATCAACTTCGCCTCCGTCGGTCCATCAGCCCGGTGCCCCCTTGCCATCGGGACGGTTCGGCACCATCCTCATGCGACCGGCCGGGCCCCTCTGACCGCGACGGCTTTTCAAGCGGTCGCGGTGATGTCGGACGTAACACGTTTCAAACGTGAGGCCCGATCGCTGTGACCGTTGTCGCGCCTCCCCTATATCGACGGGATGCCCCATGCCTCTGCTTCTTTGCCCCAACGACAACAGTTCCATGCAGACCGTGGAGCGCGCCGGTGTCCAGTTCGACATGTGCCCCACCTGTCGCGGCGTCTGGCTCGACCGGGGAGAACTGGAAAACCTGATGGCCGGCGGCGCCCAGACGGCCGCCCCGCCGCCCCCTGGACCCGCCCAATACGCGCCGCCGCCGCCGCAGCAACAGCAACAGAACCGGAACACCGGCTGGGGCGAGCGGGGCGAATACGGCGAGCGTGGCGAGCGCGGCGAGGGCGGATACGGTCACGGGGGCTATGGCAAGAAGCGGGGATCGATCTTCGACATCTTCGACTGATCGGCCGTTGGGCGGAGAGGATGCAAACCAGCCCTACTCAAACTCCACCAGCACGTCGTCCGCCGCCACGGGGTCGCCGGCCCTGGCACCGACCGCCTTCACCACGCCGTCGCGCTCGGCCTTGAGGATGTTCTGCATCTTCATGGCCTCGATGATGGCGACGGTTTCGCCGGTCTTGACCTCCTGGCCGACGACGACGGGGATGGCGACGACGAGGCCGGGCATGGGGGACTGGATCAGCTTGCTCGTGTCGGCGGCGACCTTTTCCGGCAGGCGGGCGTAGAGGGCGGCGATGGCGGGGGTCAGGACGCGGACGCGGGCGCGGGCCGCGCGGTGGCGGATCAGCCAGCCGTCGGCGACGCGGGCGACCTCGGCGGTAAAGGGCCGGCCGTCGAGGGTGGCGCGGAACTGGGCCTGGCCGGGGCGCCAGTCGATGTCGGACAGACGCAGGGCGCGGTCCTCGCCGGCCAGCTCCAGCGTCAGGGCCTCGTCGTCGTCATAGCCGAGAGAGACGCCGTGGGCGTCTCCCGGGCCTGAGGCGGTGTGACCTTGAGGCGCGAGCAGCACGATCCAGTCGGTGCGGTCGGACGGGTCGCCGGACTGTTCGGCGGCGATCTCGTTCATGGCGGTGGCGGCGGCAATCAGGATGTCGGTCTGGCGGCGGTCGGGGAGGAGGCCGTTAAAGCCGTCGGGGAATTCGTCCTTGATGTAGCTGGTCGAGATGTTCCCGCTTCGGAAGCGGGGCTGGTCCATCACGGCGGCGAGGAAGGGGACGTTGTGGCCGACGCCGGCCAGATGGGTGTCCTCCAGCGCGCGGGCCATGCCGGTCAGGGCGGCGTCGCGGGTGGGACCCCAGGCGCACAGTTTGGCGATCATGGGGTCGTAGAAGATGGAGATCTCGTCGCCCTCACGGACGCCGGAATCGTTGCGGACGGTGTAGCCGCCCCCCGACTCAAGGGTGTGAGGGCCTTCCTCGGGCTGTTCGTAGCGGATCAGGCGGCCGATCGAGGGCAGGAAGCCGCGGTAGGGGTCTTCGGCATAGATGCGGCTCTCGATGGCCCAGCCGTTGATGGCGAGGTCCTTCTGGGCAAAGGGCAGGGGGTCGCCCCAGGCCGAGCGGATCATCTGTTCGACCAGATCGACGCCGGTGATCAGTTCGGTGACCGGATGCTCGACCTGAAGCCGGGTGTTCATCTCGAGGAAGAAGAAGGACTTGTCCTGACCAGCGACGAATTCGACGGTGCCGGCGCTGTCGTAGTTGACGGCGCGGGCGAGGGCGACGGCTTGCGCGCCCATGGCGGCCCGGGTTTCAGGGTCCAGGAGGGGAGAGGGGGCCTCTTCGATGACCTTCTGATTGCGGCGCTGGATCGAGCATTCGCGCTCGAACAGGTGGACGATGTTGCCGTGCTTGTCGCCCAGCACCTGAATCTCGATGTGGCGCGGGTCGATGATGAATTTTTCGAGGAAGACGCGGTCGTCGCCGAAGGCGTTGAGCGCCTCGGCCTTCACGGCGGCGAAGGCCTCGGCCATGTCGGCGTCGGAATGGGCCACGCGGATGCCCTTGCCGCCACCGCCGGCCGAGGCCTTGATCATGACCGGATAGCCGATCTGGTTGGCGATCTGGACGGCGTGTTCGGGGGTGTCGACCAGGCCCATATGGCCGGGGACGGTGGAGACGCCGGCGTCGGCGGCGAATTTCTTGGAGGTGATCTTGTCGCCCATGGCCTCGATGGCGTGGGGATTGGGGCCGATGAAGACGATGCCCTCGGCCTCGAGCCGGCGGGCGAAGGGGGCGTTCTCTGACAGGAAGCCGAAGCCGGGGTGGACGGCCTCGGCACCGGTCCGGCGCACGGCGTCGACGATCCTGTCCTGCAGCAAGTAGGATTGGGCGGCGGGGGCGGGGCCGATCAGCACGGCCTCGTCGGCCATCTCGACGGCCAGCGAGCCGGCGTCGGCCTCGGAATAGACCTGGACGGTCCTGATGCCCATGCGGCGGCAGGTCTTGATAATGCGGACGGCGATTTCGCCGCGGTTGGCGATCAGGATTTTTGAGAACATCGGGCCCGGGATCTGATGGGATTGTGATCGCGCCGCGCGGCGGTTGCCCCGATTAGGCCGCGATCCTTGCGGAGTAAACCGTGGGACCCGTTCACCTGAATGGTGTTCGGGCTTGGCAAGGCCCGCATCGATGGGGTTTAACCGTTCCGGTCCCGTTCATCCCGGACCAGCCTACCTGTCCGTCCCTTGTCTGTCGTCTATTGGCCCGGAGCCCGACCTGATGTCACGAATCCTCTCCCTGGTTGCGACCGCCGCCCTGACCCTGACGGTCGGCGTCGGCACCGTGCAGGCCCAGAACCAGGACTTCCGCGCCCTCGCGCGGCTGGACCTTCAGGCCGCGCGCGACGAACTGGCCGCCAACCACCCGGCTACGGTCGTGCGCGGCGGTCCCAGCGAGAGCTTCCGTGCCTGGCTGGACGCTGGCCTGCAGGAGGCGCTGGGCAAGGTCGGCCAGGTCAACAGCGGCGACGCCCACGCCTATCTGATGCGCTATTATTCGGGGGGGTTCCGCGACTCCAACATCGCCATGACCCCGTCGTTCGAGGGTATGGGTCCCTATTTCGGCACCAACTGGCCGGGCTTCACCACCGGCTGGCGCGGCGGTCGCTATGTGGTGACCTATGTCAAGCCGGGCACGCGCAGCGCGCCGCGCGTCGGAGACGCGGTCACGGCCTGCAATCTGATCCCGATCGAGGAATTCGCCCGCGCCAAGCTGGATCGCTGGGAAGGCAATCTGGAGACCGAGGCCGGCCGGGTCACCTCTGCCCCCTATCTGATGTGGAACCGCAACAACCCGTTCACCGCCGGCGTGCCGTCGATGTGCAGCTTCCAGTCCGGCCGGGGCCGCCCGCGCGACATCCAGCTGCGTCCCACGCCGCTGGTGCCGGGAGACCTTGAGACCGCCTACCGCGCCACCGTCTTCATGCCGCCGGCGACGCCGCTGTCGATCGAGACGGT
>JBBQTX010000197.1:0-4295 GCA_038234475.1 Caulobacterales bacterium
GGGGCCATCGGGTCCACCGGACCTGCGGACGGGACCGGCGCTGCCGCATGAGGGGAAAAGAGCGCTTCGGCCGGGATGGACTGACCGCGACCGCCCTGGTCAGGCAGATAGTCGGGCGTCGCGCGGGCCTGCGGCGTCGCCGAACGGGCCGGTTGCGGCACGGGAGCCGGAACGGGGGCGGGTGACGGGGCAGGCATCGGGGCGGACACCGGGGCAGGTGCCGGGGCGGGGGGGCGCATCCAGGCGTTGGCGGGGGTCAAGGTCGAACGCGCGGCACCGGCCGTGGTCGGCGCGCCGGGCCGTGACGCTTCCTCCACCGCCGCGAACCCGCCG
The DNA here is from genome assembly GCA_038234475.1 of Caulobacterales bacterium. Taxonomy (GTDB): domain Bacteria; phylum Pseudomonadota; class Alphaproteobacteria; order Caulobacterales; family Caulobacteraceae; genus Brevundimonas. The sequence continues at coordinate 334 of JBBQTX010000197.1, forward strand.
TGAGGGATGACCATGTTCGGGCGACGCAGGTCGCGCCGGGTGGTGGCGGCAGGCGCAGGGGCGGACGGGCCGGGGGCCGCCGTGGCGGGTTGGGTTCGTCCGCTCCAGGACAGGTAACGGAGGCCGCGCGCCTCGCCGGCCGCCTGGGCCGAGGCCGCGGTCGCGAGCGCCAGTGCGCCAGTACAGACGAGGGCGGCTGAGGCGAGGCTGGACGTCAGGCGAAGGGGGCGGCGCAAAGGGCGTCTCCGGACGCAGAAGCTACAAGCCGCAGGCTAGTCATACGCGCCTTAACCCGCCGCTAACGCGCGCCTCAGGCGAGGGCGCGACGGGCGCGGCGCTCGAGAGCGCCGACAAGGGCATTGAGGATCAGGCCCATGGCCATCAACCAGACCAGGGCCGCCAGCATGTCGGCGGTGCGCAAGCGGTTGCCGGCCTCCAGCAGCCGCCAGGCCAGTCCTTGGGTGGCGCCCGAGCCGGAGACGAACTCGGCCACCACCGCGCCGATTACCGACAGGCCGGCGGCGACCCGCAGTCCCTCAAGGATGAAGGGCAGGGCGGCGGGCAGACGCAGCCGGATCAGGCGTTGCAGCGGGGTGGCGCCATAGAGGTCGAACAGCCGCTCAAGGTCTGGATCGGCTGACTTCAGCCCGGTCAGCACACCGGAGAACAGGGGGAAGAAGGCGACGGCGGCGGCCAGGATCACGACCGCCCGATCGGCCTGGTCCAGCCCCGTCCAGATCAGCACCAGCGGTGCGATGGCGACCACGGGCGTGACCTGCAGCGCTACCGCCAGCGGCCTGAAGGCGCGCTCGGCGTTGCGGCTGAGCGAGACCGCCAGCGCCAGTCCGCCGCCCAGAACGGCGGCGAGCGCAAGCGCCTGCATCGCCATGCCGAAGGTGGTGGCGGCGGAGGCGGCCAGGATCGGGGCCCGATCAATCAGGGCGCGGGCGACGGCGCTGGGGGGCGGCAGGAAATAGGGCGGCACCTGCAGGACCCGGCAGGCGATCTCCCAACCGGCGAGCAGGATCAGGGTGAGCAGCAGCGGCGGCAGCAGGCGCGTCATGTCGTCCCCTGCGACGGCATGGCGGAGGCCAGCGCCCCGGCCAGGGCCTCGACCGCGGCCCGGTAACCGGCGTCCGCACGCCAGCCTTCCGGTCTCGGCAGGACACCCGGCGACGGCAGATCGGCCGCCACCCGCCCGGTGGCCCCGTCCAGCACCACGGCGCGTCCGGCCAGATAGACCGCCTCTTCGACGTCATGGGTCACGAAGACCACCGCCGGCCGGGCATCGCGACCGGCCCAGAGACGATGCAGGTCATCGATCAGGCGCCGGCGTGTCACCGTGTCCAGGGCGGCGAACGGCTCATCCAGCAGCAGCACATCAGGTCGGGTGACGAGAGCCCGGGCGAGGGCGACGCGCATGGCCATGCCGCCGGACAGCTGGCGCGGCCGGGCTGTCAGCCGGTCGCCGAGGCCGACGGCTTGCAGGGCCTCGGCCGCGCGAGCACGGGCGTCGGGGCGGGGGATGCCGGACAGTTCCAGCGGCAGGGCCACATTGGCCAGGGCGTCGGCCCAGGGCATCAGGGTGGCACTCTGGAAGACGAAGCCGGTGTGGCCCTCGACACCCCGGACAACGGTCCCGCCGGAGGGCGCTTCGAGTCCCGCGAGCAGGCGCAGGAGGGTGGATTTTCCCGCGCCCGAGGGCCCGACCAGGGCGACAATCTCGCCGGGCGACACGGTCAGGTGAACCGGCCCGATCGGTGGTCTTCCGGGATAGTCGATCATGACGCCGCGAAGCGCCGCCGCAGGCCCGGCCTCAGCCACGGCCCGGCAGATACTGGGTCGTGAAGGCCTTGCGCCAGTCCAGACCGGCTGGGTAGACGCCAGCCTCGGACGTGACCTCGAAGAAGGCCTGCCACCGTTCGGCGGTCATGGCCCCGAAGCCGTACAGGGCGGCATCTCCACCGTTGACGATGCCGTTCGACTTCAGCTTGGCCCGGGCCTGATCCAGGATCGCCTGGGTCATTTCCGGGTTGGCCTTGCGGATCAGGGCGTCGGCGGCCTTGCCGTCGCCCTGGATATAGTCGCGCCAGCCCTCGGCCGAGGCGGCGATGAAGCTGCGCAGGGCGGCGGCGTTGTCGCGGGCGAAGGCGTCGGGCGCAAGGACCATGGTGGCATAGGAGGGATAGCCTTCATCGGCCAGCAGGAAGACCCTGGGCTCGAAACCGGCCTCCTGCCGGATCGTGTAGGGTTCGCTGGTCAGATAGCCCTGCTGGACCGCCCGTTCGTCGGCGAGGAAGGGGGCCAGGTTGAAGGTGTATTTGCGGACCTGGTCATCGGTGAAGCCGTATTTGGACTTCAGCCAGACCCAGAAGGCCGTGACCGAGGCGTCCGCCAGCAGGAAGGGCCGCCCCTGAAGATCGGCGATGGTCTGCAAGGCTGGATCGGGGTGGGCGATAAGGACCTGGGGGTCCTTCTGGAAGAAGGCGGCGACGGCCTTCACCGGGGCCCCCTCGGCGACCAGGTTCATCGGGATGAAGCTGTTGGATCCCATGCCCAGTTCGACGGCGCCGGACGCCAGCAGTTGGGGCACGTTCACGCCGGGGCCACCCTGGATGATCTGGACGTTCAGGCCCCGTCGGGCATAGGCCCCCGAGGCCAGCGCCTGGTAGAAGCCGCCGTGCTCGGCCTGGGCGCGCCAGTCGGTGGCGAACCGCAGGCGGACACGGCCCTCCTCGTCGACGGGAGCCTCGGTGCCTTGGCAGGACGCCAGGCCCAGCGCCGTAGCCGCCAACGCGCCGGCGCCGGTGATCACGGCGCGACGATGGGGCAGGGCTGGCCGATTCCCGTGCGAGGTCATGACCTTGGTTTACGGCTCAGGTCGAAGGAAGGGAAGGGTTTGGCCCTATGCCGATTTAGACCCGCCGGCAATCCCGCATTACGTGCTCTGCAGGATGATCCAGACGCGGGAAAAGTCACCGGCCCGGGCGTCCTGTTCGCGGACCCAGACATACAGGATGCCGCTATCGGCCCACATCATCCCGGCGTCGTCGTCGCTGTCGATCTGCAGCAACAGACGCCAGTCGGAGGCCCCGGCCTCAAGCGCCGCGATCCGGTCGTCGCTATAGCTGTCGGGTCCGCCCATGTAGATGCCGTTCGAGGCCAACTGGGCCTCCAACTCCATGGCGTCGCCCTGGATCGGACCGGGAAAGCCGCCGACCTGATGGCGGGGGCCGTGGCCGAGACCGGCGTCCATGAAGGCGTGGACCGCCTCGAAATCGAAGGTGCCGGCGATATCCGGGGGCAGGCTGAACCGCTCGGTGGTGGGATAGGTCAGGGCGGATCGACCGGCGAGCGCGACCGGTACGAAGACCCGGTCGCGGGGCAGGCCCGGCGGGCGCGGGTGGGCCTGACCCGTCGGACCGTCGGTCATCAGGACTTTCCAGCCGTCCCGGTCGGCGGGATCAAAGCCCCAGGGTTGTTCCTCGACATCGAAAAAGACGTGCAGCAGGCCCATCGCCGGAAGCCAGTCCGGGCCGGCGGAGGCGCGCAGGGCGGCCAGGTCCAGTTCGGCTATGAAGGATAGGGGACGGCCTTTGCGGTCGGGCCAGGCGGTCGACGCGGGCAGTCGGGGATACCCGCCGAGCCGGCACACGGTCGGCCGATCGGCCTGTTCGAGGACGACGGCAGGCCGGGCCAGGGGTCGCAGGGTCGCGATGACGGCACGGGTTGCCGCCGCCGGGTCCCCCGACGGGGCGGCCCGCACGGTTCCGGCGGTTGAAAGGGCTCCCAAGCCGAAGAGCAGGGCTCGGCGGTGCGGCAAGGCTGAGGGCTTCTCACGCGCAGACATGAAGCAGGTTTACGGCGCAGGTCGAAGCATGGAAAGGGCGTCAGTCGCGCAGGGATTCGAGCTGCGCGGTATCGGTCGGCGACGCCTCGGCGGCCATCTGAAAGATCACGCG
>JBBQTX010000198.1:0-4261 GCA_038234475.1 Caulobacterales bacterium
GCCGGCGTCGTTCCACAGGCGACGCGGCACCGATGAATTGGCCAGCCACGACTGCACCGCCTCGGGGGCGGCGTGCTCGTCGATCCATTTGCCGACGGAGTCCGAGAAGAGGGTGATCTCCTCTTGCTGCATGAAATCGGGCTCGGGGACGTTGAGGACGTTCATGATCGGGATGGCTCTCTCGACTTGACCCTTCTCCCAGCGGGAGAAGGAGGGGCCCGCGCCGTCAGGCGTGGGAGGATGAGGGGTCAAGGTGTGACGGTCGGACACCGTGACCCCTCACCCTTTCGCGCCAAGGACGATCGCTTCGCTCTCGTGCGCTCAAGCCCTCTCCCGCCGGGAGAGGGAGCAGAACTCTAAAATGCCTCCGCCGGCATCTGCATCAGCACTTCCGCGCCCGTCTTCATCTTCCTCAGATGCGCCCCCGGATCCGGCAGGATGCGCTCGACGAAATAGCGGCCGGTCATCAGCTTGGTCGCGTAAGAGGGATCGGTCGTTCCGGCATCGACCTGCGCCTGCGCCGCCTTGGCCATCTGGGCCCACATATAGGCCAGGGCCGTCAGGCCGAAGATGTTCAGATAGTCGGTCGACGCCGCCCCTGCATTGTCCGGGTTCTGCATGCCGTTCTGCATCAGCCACATGGTGCCCTCCTGCAGCTTCTTCTTGGCGTCGGTCAGGCCGTCGATGAACGGCTTGATCGGGGTCTCGCCGCCGTTCTCGGCCACGAAGGCGTCGATGTCGGCGAACCAGCTCATGATCGCCCGACCGCCGTTGGCCGGCAGCTTGCGTCCCACCAGATCGAGCGCCTGGATGCCGTTGGCCCCCTCGTAGATCATGGTGATCCGGGCATCGCGCAGATACTGCGACGCCGGGAAATGCTCCGTATACCCCGAACCGCCGTGGACCTGCATCGCCAGCGAGGCGACGTGGAATCCCTTGTCGGTCAGATAGGCTTTCAGCACCGGCGTGATCAGACCCATGTAGTCGTGGGCCTTCTGCGCCTCGGCCGCATCGTCCGAGTGCTGAAGATCGGCCTGGAGCGCGGTCCACAGGGTGAAGGCCTGCCCACCTTCGACGAACGCCTTGGCCTCCAGCAGCATGCGGCGCACATCGGGGTGGACCATGATGGAATCGGCCGGCAGGTCCGGGGTCTTGGCCCCCGTCAGCGACCGACCCTGCAAGCGATCATGGGCGAACTCGACCGCAGCCTGATAGGCGGCGGTTCCGATCGACAGCCCCTGCAGGCCGGTGCCGAGGCGGGCCTCGTTCATCATCACGAACATGGCGGCCATGCCCTTGTTCTCGGTCCCGACCAGCCACCCCTTCGCTCCGTCATAGGCCATGACGCAGGTCGAATTGCCGTGGATGCCCATCTTGTGCTCGAGCCCGGCGCAGGCCGCGCCTTCGTTGCGCTCGCCCAGCGAACCGTCCTCGTTGACGAACACCTTGGGCACCACGAACAGGCTGATGCCCTTGATCCCCTCCGGCGCGCCCTCGATCCGGGCCAGCACCAGGTGAATGATGTTGTCGGTGAAGTCGTGCTCGCCCGACGAAATCCAGATCTTCTGGCCGGTGATGGAATAGCTGCCGTCGCCGTTCGGCACCGCCTTGGTGCGAATCAGGCCCAGATCCGTGCCGCACTGCGGCTCGGTCAGGTTCATGGTCCCGCCCCATTCCCCGGACGCCATCCTTGGCAGATACATGGCCTTCTGCTCGTCCGAGCCGTTGGCGTTCAGGCCCCAATAGGCCCCGGCCGTCAGGCCCGGATACATCGAGAAGGCGGCGCTGGCGGCGGCGGTCATCTGGCCGAACGCCATGGCCACGACCGAGGGCATGCCCTGGCCGCCATGCTCGGGCAGGGCCGACAGGGCGGGCCAGCCGGCGGCGACCATGGCCTGATAGGCTTCCTTCCAGCCGGTCGGGCCGGTGACCTTGCCGTCGACCCATTTGCAGCCTTCCTGATCGCCGACGCGATTCAGGGGGGCGATGACCTCCTCGGCGAATTTCGCGCCTTCCTCGAGGATCTGGCCGACCAGGTCCGACGACACATCGGCAAAGCCCGCCTGGTTGGAATAGCGGTCGATCTCCAGCACTTCGTTCAGGATGAACGTGAGGTCGCGGACAGGCGCCTTGTAGGCCATGGGTCAGGCTCTCGCTTTAAAGGGCTGGTGTTGGTGATCGGGGTTCAGCCGTGCCTTGAGCAGGCTGGCGTATTCTTCGGCGCCCGGCAGCAGGTCGGGCCGGTGTTCGCCCAGTTTGCGCTCCATCACGGCGCAGGCTTCCTCGGCCGTCTCGATGGCGGCGTCGAGGTCCTCGCGCTGCTGTTTCAGCGCCGCGATCTGGGCCCGGTGGCGGCGCAGGGCGACCGACATCTGATGGGCGTTGTGATCATTCTGGTCGTACAGATCCAGCATCTCCTGGATCTCCAGCAGGCTGAATCCGATGCGTCGGCCGCGCAGGATCAGCTTCAGCCGCGCCCGGTCGCGGGCGTCATAGACCCGCGTCTGACCCTTGCGGGCCGGGGTCAGCAGACCCTTGTCCTCATAGAAGCGCAGCGCCCGCGCCGTCGCCCCGAATTCGCGGCACAGCTGGCGGATCGAATAGGTGCGGTGATCGTCGGCGGTCGCCATCCGTTCGTCATAACTTGACGTGCACGTAAAGGGAAGCCTTTAGATCGGCATGGCCCGCAAACACGTCAATCTCGGCACCGCCCCGGACAAGCGCGACCTGCCGCAAAAGACCTGCGTCGTCTGCGGCCGCCCGTTCTCATGGCGCCGCAAATGGGCCCGCGACTGGGACGAGGTGAAGGTCTGTTCGGACCGCTGTCGGGCGGCGGGTTCCGGGCCTTGAGGGATTGACGCCGGGATCAGGCGTTCCCGCAGCGGCGGAAAGTTAAACGAAGCGATTGGGCAGGCCGCGTTTCATCCATTTCATGAACAGTCGGAGAAGCCATGGGCGACGGTTCTCCGGCTCCGGCTCAGACCTTCGGCGAACCTGGGACACCACCACGTCAGTTGCCGACAAGTGTCAGATGGCCAGCCGCCGGCCGCGCCAGATCGACCATGGTGGCCCGCACCTTGGCCCAGAGGCGGGCGATCTCGTATCCGCCCGCCGTGGATCCGATCTCCTCGGCCCCGAGCCCCCGGGCCAGGGACTGCTGATACGCCAGACGCGAGCTGATAACGCCGATCAAGGGCAGGCCCACAAGTGCCAGAGCCTCGCGGGCCCGGCGAACCGATGAAGGCTCGATCGTACCGCGAGAGGGCTGGGTCTGGTTCAGCACCACGGCACCCGGTCGACCCAGTTGTTTGATTATTTCCGCAGAGGCCAACAGGGCTGCGATATCGAGGAAGGTTGGTCGGCACACCACCACGCACAGGTCGGCGCAGTTCGCCGCGGCTACGACATCGGCTCGGGGCGCTGCAGGCGTGTCTATGATCCGCACGTCATAACCGGCGCGGGCCGAAACGTTGCCGTTTGAGAACAGGGCCCCGGGAGACAGGATCTGGATGTCCGGTCCCGGTTCGGTTCGCGCGGAAAGGCTCAGGCTTGAAGCACGCAGCGGGTCGGTGTCCACGAGAACGGTCTTGAACCCCGCCCGATGCGCCGTAGCCGCCAGGTTGACGGCGATCGTCGTCTTCCCCACGCCCCCCTTGAAGGACATCACTGTAATGGTTTTCATAACGTCCCCCTGACGTGCGTCTTGTGGGGCCAGCTTGCTCACCTTCAGCCGCTAACGTGAATAGTGGCAGACTTCTCAAAGCGTCGAATTTACAACGTTTTACAATTCGCCGAACGCTCGGGCCTGTTGAGCGTGTTAGGAAATCGGGTGATCGGAGGGCGTATGAGGATTGCGATTCTCGACGACGATGCGACGCAGATCGCCCTGATTTCGGGCGTGCTGGAACAGGCAGGTTATCGGACGGCGGCTTTCGGGCGTGCGGCCGCTTTGAGGGCTGAGTTGGTCCGCGAAACCTACGATCTTCTTATCGTGGACTGGAATCTGCCGGATAGCCCCGGGATTGACCTGATCCGCTGGGTTCGCGCCACAATCGAGCCGCCGCCGCCCGTCTTGCTGATCACCAGCCGCACCGACGATCGCGACATCGTCGAAGGCCTTCAGGCGGGCGCGGACGACTACCTGTCCAAGCCGATCTCGCCCATGGTTCTTCTGGCGCGTGTGGTGGCGCTGCTTCGGCGCGCCTATCCGCGCCCAGCGGCGGATCTGGTCCAGACCTATGCCGGCTATGCGTTCGCGCCG
>JBBQTX010000199.1:0-4244 GCA_038234475.1 Caulobacterales bacterium
GCTTCGATAATCCGGACCCGGTGATCGCTTCGCGCATCGCCAACGGTTTCGCGGAGAATTTCATCCAGGCCAACCTGGACCGCAAATACGAGAGCTCCTCCTACGCCCGCGAGTTCCTCGAGGAACGCATCGCCCAGACCAAGGGGCGACTGGAAGAGGCCGAGCGCCAGCTGGTCGCCTACGCCGCCAACCAGCAGATCATCAATGTGGGCGAACGCAGCGAGGGCGGTACCTCGGGCGGTGGAATCCAGTCCCTGACATCCAACAGCCTGGTGGCGATCAACGCATCCCTTGCCGAGGCCCGCGCCCAGCGCATCGCCGCCGAAGAGCGCTGGCGGTCCGCGCGCAGCACGTCCCTGATGACCCTGCCCGAAGTGCTGTCCAACCCGTCGATCCAGCGCCTCACCGAACAACGGGCGCAGCTGGATTCCGAATATCAGCAAAAACTCAGCGTTTATCAGCCCGACTATCCGGAAATGGTTCGCCTCAAGGCCCAGATCGACGAAGCCGACGGTCAGATCCAGACCATCGCCGGCAACATCCGCACCTCGATCCAGAGCCAGTACGTCATCGCCGCCAACCAGGAGCGTGCGCTCCAGGGCCAGGTCACCGGCCTGACCGGCGACGTTCTCGACCAGCGCGACCGCTCGATCCAGTACAACATCCTGCAGCGCGAACTGGACACCACCCGCACCCTCTATGAGGGCCTGTTGCAGCGCTACAAGGAAGTCGGCGTCACCGCTGACATCACGGCCAACAACATATCGATCATCGACAGCGCCACCCCGCCGTCGGTGCCGTCCAAGCCCAACATGATCATCAACCTGGCTCTGGCCGCCATCTTCGGCCTCGGCCTCGGCGTGGTCGCCGCCCTGGTTCTGGAAGCGCTGGACGAAACCGTCGCCTCCCCGGACGACGTCGAGAAGAAGCTGGGCATTCCCGCGCTGGGCGTCGTGCCTCTGCTAGACAAGGGGCAGACCACCGCCGCAGCCCTCGCCGACATCCGATCCGGCTTCTCCGAAGCCTATTACTCCCTGCGAACGGCCCTGCAGTTCTCCACCCCGGACGGAGCGCCGACCAGCCTTCTGGTCTCCAGCGCCCGACCGGCCGAGGGCAAGTCGACGACGGCCTATGCCGTGGCCATCAACCTGGCCCGGGTCGGCAAACGGGTCCTGCTGGTCGACGGCGACCTCCGCAATCCGTCCATGCACCGGGTCGTCGGCGTCGATAACGAACGCGGCATGAGCAACCTGCTCTCCGGCTCGTCCGATCTGGCCTCGGTGGTTCAGCGCACCCGCCAGGACAATCTGTTCTTCATCCCCTGCGGTCCTCTCCCGCCCAACCCGGCGGAACTGTGGGGCAGCGACCGGCTGCGTCAGTTCCTCCTCGAGGCGCGCAACAATTTCGACCACGTCATCCTCGACGGTCCGCCTGTTCTGGGCTTCGCCGACGCCCCGCTGCTGGCGGCGTCGGTCAGCGGCGTCCTGTTCGTGCTGGAATCGCGGGGCACGCGCCGGGGCCAGGCGCGCGGCGCGCTTCGCCGCCTGAAGGTCGGCAAGGCCCGGCTGCTCGGGGCGGTGCTGTCCAAATTCAACGCCAAGAGCACGTCCTACGGCGGCTATGACTACGCCTATGACTACAACTACGGGGCCTATGGTGCCGACAACCCCGAGCACGACAAGGCGGGGCACGACAAGGCGGGCGGCAAGAAGGTCAAGTCGGTTTGAGGGACAAGGTGGACCTGTCCGCCGCCCCGCCCGTGCGCAAGCGCGGCGGGTTCACCGACCTCGCTCCCTACGCCCTGATCATCGCCGCCGTGCTTCTGGCATGGCAGATCGTCTCCCAGCCCGTGGTTCAGCGGGCACCGGTCGAGATTGCGGTCCGCATCGCCCCGGGCTCGCACATGGTGCTGCGCCGCGCCGCCGAGGCCGAACTGATCGCCGGCCGGCCGGACAACGCCGGTGCGCTGGCACGCGACGCCCTCGCCCGCGCGCCGTTCGACGTGCGGGCGCTTCGGGTGGTCGGTCTGACCGAGGCGCGCGCCGGCCGGGAGGTCGAAGCCGACGATATCCTCACCCTCGCCGGCAACTGGAGCCTGCGTGACGATCCCGCCCACGCCTGGCTGCTCGACTATCGGCTCAGGCGTGGCGACTACGCCTCGTCCTTCGCCCACGCCGACACCCTCGTCCGTCGCCGGGAGGACATCCGCCCCGCGATCTTCAACATGTTCACGACCGCCGCGATCCACGATCGCCAGCGCGCGCTTCCGGTCATCGCGGCCCTGGTGGCCGCCCGACCGCCATGGCGTCAAAACTATCTCGACAGCCTCTACACCTCGCCGGACGGCCTCCAGACCGCCGCCGGCCTTGTCGTCCTGCTGCAATCCAGCCGCGCGCCCCTGACCAACGTCGAACTGCGTCAGTTCTATCTGCAGTTCCTCGACAAGGGTCAGGTCGAGGCCGTCCGCACGGTACAGGCGCGCCTGAACCGGCCGCCGGTGTCCGACAACGTCACCAACGGCGGATTCGGCGAGCCGGCTGCGCCGGAGCCGTTCCAGTGGCGCCTGGCCCAGAACGCGGGCGTCGTGGTCGAGATCGTGCCCGACGACATTCGTCCCGGCAATCCGGCGCTGCGGGTCGACTACGACGGGTTTTCCGCCACGCAAATCGTGGAGCAGCTGATGTTCCTGTCGCCCGGACCGCGCCGCCTGACCCTCGAGGCACGGGTCGAGGCCGGCGATCCAGCGGCCCGGCTGGCCTGGACCATGACCTGCACGCCCGGCGACCGGAAGATCATGTCGGCACCCGCCACGCCCCGCGCCGCGCGGGAATGGACCGTCCACCGCATCGATTTCGCCATCCCGGCCAACTGTCCGGCGCAATGGCTGCGACTGGAGGCGCTCGGCGGTGAACGACACGACCAAACAACCGCGTGGCTTGACCGTGTCGCCATTGTGACGGTTCGTCCGGTACCGGAATGACGCGAGCCTGACAGGAAATTTCGTGGCGCCGAAGCCTCACAAATGGTCGGTTTTATATTGCTTTCGCAACCTTCGCCGCCTATACGCGTATCTCGATACATCGCGGGCATGCCCGTACCGACGACTTGTTTATAAGGGGATCTAAGATGCGCAAGACCATCGCTGCTGTTACGGCTGGCCTGCTGCTCGTGGCCGGTCAGGCTGCCGCCGCCAACAACACCGCCGTCGCTCGCGTCGGTGACCGCGTGGGCGCTCGCGCCAGCGACTCGTCCGACTTCCGTGGCATTCCGACGCCTGTCATCCTGGTCGGTACGCTGGTGCTCATCGCGTTCTTCGTCGTCCTCAACGACGACGAGTCGGAAAGCGATTAAGCCATTCAGGTTCACGCTGCGTACGCCTTTGTGCTGACGTAACGGGTGCCGAACAGAATCTACAGGGGCCAGTGGGATGCCGTCGCGATCGCGGCGGTGGTCCTTCTGGCCCTTTCTGTCGTTTTGGGCGGGGCCAGCCGGGAGCATGCGCTCAGGCTCGCCGTCGTCGAACTGGCCGCCCTGCCGCTGCTGGTTATCGCCGCAGGCCGGCTGATCCGGACCGGGCTGTGGCGCGAGCACCGTTTTGCCCTGGCTCTGCTGGGGGCGCTGGTCGCCCTGCCTCTGATCCAACTACTGCCCCTGCCCGCTGCGGTGTGGACCGGCCTTGCCGGACGGGACCAGCTGGTTCTGGCCCTTGATCTCGCCGGACTGCAGCCGGGCTGGGTACCGCTCAGCGTGACACCCGATCTGACGTGGCAATCGGCGCTCGCCCTGACACCGCCCGTCGCCGTCTTCCTCGCCGTGGTCGCCGCGCCCCATCCTCTCACCGTAAGGCTGATCGGCGTCTATCTCGTCGCGGCGGTCGTCGGCATCGTGCTCGGGGCCGCCCAGCTGGCCAGCGGCGGGGAAGGCCTCTACCCGTGGGCCACCACCAGCGCCGGCTCGGTTAACGGCTTCTTCGCCAACCGCAATCACCTCGCGACGCTGTTATTGGCCTGTCTGCCGTTCGCCGCCGTGCTTGGAGCCGCCAGCCTGCGCCGCCGCGACGACGACCGGCGTCTGTCGCTCTGGTTCGCCGCCCTGTTCATGGGGCTGGTCGTGATCGGCCTGGCCGCCATTCGTTCGCGGGCCGGCGTCGTCCTGTTCGGACCGACCGTGATCATCAGCCTTCTGGCCGCCTGGATCGCGGCCGGTCGCGGGCGTCCGGCCCCGGCCCTGCTCGGCCTCGCCGG
>JBBQTX010000200.1:0-4188 GCA_038234475.1 Caulobacterales bacterium
ACGTGAGCATGGATGGCGGCGCGTGGCGCACGGTTTTTCCCGAAGACGGCATCGCCGACAGTCCGCACGAAGCTTACACCATTGACCTGCCGCTCGCGGGCGCGGGCGAGCACACGATCTCGCTCCGCGCCTTCGACGCGAAACGGCTGCTGCACGAGGAAGGCCTGACCATCAAGGGCGTCCAGCGGCTGCACAAGGAGCAGGGGCTGAAACGGCTGGCCCACTACGGCGACCCGGACGGAACGGTGGTGTTCGAGCCCGAGGGTGCCGCGCCGGCCACCGTTCCGGTGTCGAACGGCGGGGGCCAATCGTCGATCCGGCTGCGCCAGGTGCTGGCGGAGCTGGAGGGCGCGCGGGCCCGTCTGGAAGCCGTCCTGACCAGAACCGACTGACAGCCGCTTTTTCGGTTTGCCGCGCCGCCAACCCCGTCTATAGGGAGCGCCTCTCGGAGCGTGGCGCAGCCTGGTAGCGCACTTGACTGGGGGTCAAGGGGTCGCAGGTTCGAATCCTGTCGCTCCGACCATTATCGGACGAGAAATACGGCCCCCAGCCGGTTTCCGAAGGAAGGCGAAGCCCTTTCGGGCAACGAACCACAGGCAACACGCCGTGTTCGGGGCCGCCTCCCTGTAAGGAGGCGGGCGTCGGGGTCATCAAAAGGCCTGGCCGGGCTCAAGCGGGGTTCAAGAGCCATCCGCGCCAACCGGCGGAAGATGCTCGGTTCTGCTTCACGGATCGGATTGATCGGACCCGGTCGAGCGTCGCCGAACCCGGTGCACAGCGTTCGATGAGCTTGCTTCATGGCTCGCCAGCGGTTAGGCATTCGCCCCATCGATCTCTTGGGGAAGAGTTCAAGATCATGGGCATTTTCAGCGCGCTTTTTGGGGGTCGCAAGAAGGCTGCGCCACCGGGACCCCTCGCGGCGATTCAGGCCATGATCGATTCAGGTCTGGTCAGTATTGCCGCACAGCCGCGAAACAATGCGCTCGACCTGAAAGATGGCAAGATCAAACGGCTGTATGTCTTTTTGATCGACCATGATTATCCAGGCGGATCAGCGGCGATGCACAATGCCGTGTTCGCGCATTATCGGCTGCCGTATCGTAGCTGCTTCATGATTGGCGATCCCGCGCGGGTGGCCGATATCGTGGCCGGGCTACGCTCGTGCGCCATCTACAGTGGGGGCGGTGCCGGATCGGGCTTCAAGGACAAGATCGCCCCCTCGCTCGACAGCCTGGCCCCGTCGGCCAAGGTGATCGGGAGCGTAAACGTGGTGGCGCGAGAAGCGGGCGGGTTCGTCGGCCATAACACGGATGGGATCGGCTTCGTCGCCGGGCTGCTCAACGAGTATCCGAAATGCGTCGCAGGCAAGAAGGTCGTCATTCTTGGCGCGGGCGGTACCGCCCTGCCGATTTCCTATGAGCTCGCCAAGCAACGCCCCAGCGAAGTCGTGATCGTCAACCGCACCGTCGCCAAGGGCCAGGTCATCGCCGACCTGATCGCACCGATGACCCGCGCCCGGGCCGTTGGCGAAGATGTGCTCGGTGACGAGCTCGCGACGGCCGGACTGGTGGTCAACACATCAAACAAGGGTGCGCAGCCGAATGAAAAATTCAGTGCCTTTGCCGCAATGACCGGCGATGTCGATGCCGACCTGGCGCAGTCGAAGGCCAATCTGGCGCGCCTGCCCCGGAAAGCGATCGTGGCCGACATCCTCCTCGAAGACCTGCCGCTGACGCTGAAACTGGCGCGCGAGGCCGGCAACCGCACCCATTCGGGCAAGCACATGAATCTGTTCCAGGCAGCACCCGCCTTCAAGATCCTGACCGGGCTCGACAAGCCGGATCGGGTGCTGCTCGGCATCATGCGCAAGGCGGTTGCATGACCAGTGCCGCCAGGGCCAGTGCACGACACGCGGACTTTATGTCGCCGCTGGAAATGCCCCGCGACGAGATGGCGTTTCGCCGTCCGTATGAATCCATGCTGCTCGCGCAGTCTTTGACGACCGTGTTCCGTCCGGGCGACCGGCTATGGCCCAGGTGGCGCGGATATAAGCCCGGCGAGATCGTCACCGCGCGGGTGATCGCCCAACCGGGATCGGACGCGCTTGGCATTCCACCCGATTTCACGCCCACCCGCATTCTGATCGAGATCGCGAACATCAAGGTGCTCCCAATCGAGGCCCTCTCGGCGGATGACTTTGTCGGTTCGTCGCTCGATGTGCATGACGCGGCATCGCTGATCGCCCACCTGGTCGAGATCTATGGGCAGCCACTATCGGCATTTGGCGATGTGGTGACGTCGATTCGGTTCGCCTATCTGAACCACGAGTGATTTCGCCGACTGCCGCAGTCTGATTCGCGGACCACCCGACCCTCTTTCCGTGACCGCCGCCAACTGGCCTGCGGGCCTTACTTCTTTCCGCCTTCGGCCCAGCTGTGCAGAGGAAGCAGTGGCACACCCCAGGCGAGGCCGGCGATGCCGTAGAAGATAAGATCGATCCACATCGACTCGGGCAGCCGGTCGCCGATCGCCACGACCGCCCAGACATAGAAGGCCAGGAAGGCCAGGGTGCCGATGGCGGCGATGAAGCGGCGTGTGCGAAGGCCCATTTCAGCGCTTCCAGCGGAACAGGAAGAAGCCCCCCAGGGCCAGGATCGACGCGGCCATGGACCAGCCGACCCAGACCCAGCCGTCCATCGTCGCGACGGCGAACACCCGCACGGCCAGGAACCAGCCTGCGATGGCGGCGACGCCCGAAACCAGAGCGGTGGCGAACAGACCCCGTCGGCCGGTAGCCTGATCGGCCAGCCAGGCGAGGACGAAGGCGCCGAGGACGGCGATGACGATGTCGGCGTATTGCAACCGGCCACTCCAGACACTGCGGCGTCACGACGCCTGAAAGCGACTCGATCTCGCCGACGTCGGGGGGCATACCCCCGTCAGTCCGCGCCACCGGTTCCGCGACGGACACTGTAACCATCGGAGCGGCGGGCGTCGAATGAAGCGTTTTGTCACGGAAGACCAGAGTCGTGCGGTCGCCGTCTGGCTGTTCGGCTGCGCAGCGCTGGTGTTCGCCATGGTGGTCGTCGGCGGGGTGACCCGTCTGACCGGATCGGGCCTGTCGATCACCGAATGGAAGCCGATCATGGGGGCTCTGCCGCCGATGAACGCGGCGGACTGGGCCGAGGCGTTCGACAAATACCGCGCCATTCCGCAGTACATCGAGGTCAACGCAGGAATGAGCCTGGCCGAGTTCGAGCGTATCTTCTGGTGGGAGTGGGGGCACCGGCTTCTGGGCCGGGTGATCGGGGCGGCGTTCGCAGTGCCCTTCCTCGTCTTCCTCATTCTGCGGTGGATTCCCCGCCGCCTGATCGTGCGTTGCGCGGTGCTCCTGGGGCTGGGCGGGCTCCAAGGATTGATCGGCTGGTGGATGGTGTCCAGCGGCCTGTCCGAGCGGGTCGATGTGGCACCCGAACGTCTCACGGTCCACCTTGGGCTGGCGCTCGGGATTTTCATGGGTCTGATCTGGACGGGGCTGGAAGCGTGGCACGGGCAGGGGCGGTCTCGTCCGCCGGTAGGCTGGAGCCGGGCCGCCGCCATCCTGCTGGGCGCGATCTTTTTCCAATGCCTGCTGGGCGGGCTGGTGGCGGGGGCCAAGGCTGGCTTCGTCTATACCGACTGGCCGCTGATGAATGGCCAGGTCCTGGCCCCCGTGGCATGGGATCTCGGGGCCGTGGCCTTCCTGCACGACCAGTCGCTGGTTCAGTTCAACCACCGGATCTGGGCCTACGGCCTGCTGGTCGGTGGCACGATCTATGCGGTTCAGGCGTGGCGCCGGCGGTTGGCCGAGGGATTGGGCGTGGCCGCCGTCGCCGTCGCCGGGGCCCTGTGGCTGCAAGCGATCCTGGGCGTTATCACCCTGATGAGCTTCGTGCCGCTGTGGCTCGGTGCCCTGCATCAGGCCGGAGCGGCGCTGGTGCTGGCGGCGGCGACGGTCAACCTGTGGCTGGTGCGCCGCTCGCAGGCGCGGCTGTTTACGTCCGGACTGAGGTCCAGGGGCCTCTGATCGCGAAGGTGATCCCGGGGTACTGGATGTTGACGAACATCACCTGACCATCCGGGGAGAAGCAGGCCCCCGCGAACTCGGAGTTTCCGGTAAAGACGTTGCGGGCGATCGTATAGGCCTTG
>JBBQTX010000201.1:0-4186 GCA_038234475.1 Caulobacterales bacterium
GCCGGTCGTGGTGCCGGTCGGCAAGAAAACCGCCGACGAACTGCGCGAACGGATGATCGCCGAGATCCCGACCATGCGTGTCGGCGTCTCGACCGACGCCGGCGCCCACTATGGCCCCGTCGTCACCGCCCAGCACAAGGCCCGCGTCGAGGGCTGGATCGAACAGGGTGTGAAAGACGGGGCCGAATTGGTCGTCGACGGCCGCGGCTTCTCGCTGCAAGGCCACGAGCGGGGCTATTTCATCGGCCCGTCACTGTTCGACCACGTCACCCCCGAGATGGAGTCCTACAAGGAAGAGATCTTCGGTCCCGTGCTGCAGATCGTCCGCGCCGCCAGCTTCGAGGAGGCGCTGAGCCTGCCGTCAAAGCACCAGTACGGCAACGGCGTCGCCATCTTCACCCAGAACGGCCGCGCCGCCCGCGACTTCGCCGCCCGCGTCAATG
Organism: Caulobacterales bacterium; assembly: GCA_038234475.1. Taxonomy (GTDB): domain Bacteria; phylum Pseudomonadota; class Alphaproteobacteria; order Caulobacterales; family Caulobacteraceae; genus Brevundimonas. The sequence continues at coordinate 444 of JBBQTX010000201.1, forward strand.
TCGGCATGGTCGGGATCAATGTCCCGATCCCGGTGCCGGTCGCCTACCACACCTTCGGCGGCTGGAAACGCTCGGCCTTCGGCGACACCAACCAGCACGGCATGGAAGGCGTGAAATTCTGGACCAAGGTCAAGACCATCACCGCCCGCTGGCCGGACAGTGATCTGGAGCATGCGGACAGTTCTTTCGTCATCCCGACGATGGGCTAGAACCATGGGCGGTCCGGTCGTCCGGCTGGCGTCGACGGGCGACGTCCCCGTCCTGCACCGGCTGGTCCTCGACCTGGCTGAACACGAGGGCGAGGCGACCCATGTCGCGGCGACGCCCGACAGCCTGGCGGCTGCCATCGCTGCCGAACCGCCGCGCGCCTGCTTCCTGCTGGCCGAGACCGACGGCCACGTCGTCGGCTATCTGTCCTGGACCCGCCCCTACGGTATCTGGCGCGGCGGCGACTATCTGAACCTCGACGACCTCTATGTCGCCGAACAGTCGCGCGGCTCGGGCGTGGGCAAGGCCCTGATGCGGGCCTTCGCTGTCCGCGCCGTCGAGGCCGGTCTGGCGGCCCGGTGGGAGGTCAAGCCTGACAATGAAGGTGCCCGCCGGTTCTACGCGCGTCTTGGCGCAGACCTTGTCGACAAGACCATCGTGCGCTGGAGCCTCGCGACGATGGCCGCTATCTGACCGTTCGCCCCACAGGCGTGTCCCACAACCCAAATCGGTGCTAGGCGTTAATCTCTGGGAACCGTCAAGCCGGAGCGCTCCCCCCCATGCGTCGCTTTTTCATCTGGTCGGCCCTCGCGGCCATGTTCGGCCTGCTCCTCGCCGGGGGCGGGTTCTGGGCCTATCAGCATTTCTACGCCCGGTTCCAGCCGGTGACGGTGACCCAGAATCAGGCCGCGATCCAGCGGCTGCTGGACGAATCGTCCTGGGTCTCGGCCGGTGGCGGCGGCCAGCCCCTCTACATCATCGGCTATCGCGACTCTGCCGCCATGCAGCGCTACGAGCGCGAGGAGGTGCCCAAGCTGCGCGCCGCCGGCATCGAGGCCCGCATCATCGTCTTCGCCCGCCCCGACCGCGAGGGCCTGACCCAGTCGACCGCGGCCGAACGGGCCACGGTGGCCGAGCTGTGGCTGACCCGCGACTGGAGCCTGTACCAGCGCTGGACCGCGACCCCGGCCAACAACTGGACCGCTGCGGGCATTCCGGCCGCCGACGGCAACCTGGCGCGCGGCGCGGTGGTCGACGCCGGCCGCGACTTCTCCGCCCGCCTGTCGCAGGACCTGAAGGAGGCCGGGCTGCAGCCGCGCTATCCGCTGATCATCTGGCGCGATCGCGAGGGGTTCATGAAGGCCTGCGCCTGCACCGACGTCCGCTCCTGGGTCTTCATCCGCGACGATGTGGACGCGCCCGACCGCATCGATGCGCCGGTCGTGGCGCCGGGCGACCCCGAGGCACCCGTGGCCGTTCCCGGTGACGGCAGCCCGGAGACCCTGCCCTATCCGACCCTTCCGCCAGTGGGTGGCGCACCGGTTGAGGGCGCGCCCCCGGCGGCCGAGGCCCCGACCGGTCCGCCCGAGTCCCGCAAGGCCCCCGAGGCGAAACAGACCGAAGACACGACCTTCTTCTGAGTTTCAGAGCTCCCGCTTGCAGGCGGCGATCAGCCGTTCGACATCGTCCGCGTCCTGATAAAGCCCGAAGCCGAAACGGATCACGTCGTCGCGCACATCGGTGATCACATGGGCGTCGCGCAGCCTCAACCGCCATGCCTCCGCGTCCGGGTGGCGGAAGGCGAGGAACCGGGCGCGCCCGGCCTCGGCCGTCAACGGGTTGATCAGCGCCGCCTCGCCCAGCCGCCCGGCCGCTCCACCCGCGATGGCGTCCTGGAACCGACGCATCAGGCCGTGGGCGTGGGCACTGATGTCCGCCGTCGTCAGCCCCGCCTCGTCCAGCGCCCCGCGCACGGCGTTGAAGCGATACAGCGGCGTGGCGTCGATCGTGGCCCCCCAGAACCGGCCGCCGTCGCTGCGGTACTGGACCCCGCCCGGCGGCCCCGACAGATCGCCGAACTCGGCGAACCAGCCCGTGATTACCGGGCGCGGGCAATAGCCGTCCGGCGCGTGCAGGAAACAGGCCCCTTCGCCGGACATGGCGTATTTGTACCCGCCCGACAGGTAGAAGACCCGGTCCGCCACCGCCGACAGATCGGTCGGCGTGGCCATGAAGCCGTGATAGCCGTCGAGGATGACCCAGGGGCCTTCGGGGTTCGCCAGCGCCGCCAGTTCGGCGAGGCCGCCGAACACCTGACCGGTGCGGAAGAACACCTGGCTCACCACGATCAGGTCGAAGCCACCCCCTCGCGCGGCGGCGACGAACCGGTCATCGAAGGTTGCGAACGGCTCCAGCGCGACCCGGGTAATCACCGCCTCGCCCGCCTCTTCCCAGCGCTCGCCCTGCCGCCGGAACGAATGGAACTCCCCGTCGGTGGACAGGATACGCACCGGCTTGCGCGCCACGCCCGAGACGATCCGCAGCAGCAGGTCGTGGGTGTTGGGCGCGAACACCACCGTGTTCGGGTCGGGCAGGTTCAGCTCGCCCGCCACATACGCCTGCGCCTGTGGAATGACCTCGCCGAAGATCAGGTCCCATTTGCGATCCGCGAAGCGGTTGGCCTCGACCCAGGCCCGCACCTGGCCGTCGAACGAGGCGTCCGGCCACAGGTGATGGCTGTGCGCCGCGAAATGCAGCCGCTCCGGGTCCAGCGACAGGGCGCGGGAGAACAGGTCCTTGCGGCTCACTTCCACCTCGCGGGTCGGCGTATCCACTGTGTCTCTCTCGTAGCCGAAGTCCGGGCCGAATCTGTCTTCCAATTCTCCACGAAGTCTCTCCCCCGCCCGGCGCTCACGCAGCGAGCAACCGCCCGTCATCCCCGCGAAGGCGGGGACGCGGATGTCAGCGCCCTAAATGAGCGACCCGTGGCAGTGTTTGAACTTGCGGCCAGAGCCGCACGGGCATTCGGCGTTGCGGGGCGTCCGCTCCCAGCCGACCGGCAGCACATCGACCGGCAGGCGGGCGCGGTCGTCGCCCTGCACCATGCCTTCCGGATTCTGCGCCAGCGGGTTGGACATCTCGTTCTCGCCCGTGCCGGGGTTCAGGTGGATCTCCTGGAACTCGGGCATCTCCATCGCCGGTGGCTGCTCGAAGCGGAACTCCACCGTCATCAGCCAGCGGGTGACGTTGTGGCGCAGCTCGTACAGCAGCGTCTCGAACAGGTTGAAGGCCTCGGTCTTGTATTCGTTCAGTGGATCGCGCTGGCCATAGCCGCGCAGGCCGATGACGCCGCGCAGATGGTCCAGATGCACCAGATGCTCGCGCCACTGCATGTCGATCATCTGCAGCAGGAACTGCTTTTCGAGACCCCGCGTCTGCTCGGCCCCGATCTGTTCCAGACGCTCGGCCGCGCGGGCGTCGGCAGCCGACAGCAGGCGCTCCTCGACCTCTTCGTTCGACACGCCTTCCTCGGCGGCCCAGTCGTGCAGCGGCAGCGCGAGGCCCAGCGTCGACTTCACCTTCTCGTCGAGGCCGTCGATGTCCCACTGCTCGGCATAGGCCTTGGGCGGCATATGTTTTTCGATCAGGTCGGAGATGACGTCGTTGCGGAATTCTCCGACCAGTTCGGACAGGTCTTCGGCGTCCATGAACTCCTGGCGCTGCTCGAACACGGCCTTGCGCTGGTCGTTCACGAC
>JBBQTX010000202.1:0-4176 GCA_038234475.1 Caulobacterales bacterium
TCGTCCTTCTTGAGGAAGTAGCGCGTGCTCAACAGTGTGTAGCCGTTCAACGGATAGGACAGACGCACGCCGCCACCGGTGGAACGATAGTCGTAGGACGAGAACTCGCTGAGGTCGTAGCGGGAGTGGAAGGCGTCGAAGCCGGCCCGCAGGTCGCGGCCCAGGAATTTCGGCTCCGTGAAGCGGAAATCGACCTGCTGCCGCAGCGAGCCCCATTCCACCCGGGCGACCACGTTCTGGCCGCGTCCGCGGAAGTTGCGCTCGGTGATGCCCAGGTTCACGACGAACGAGTCGACCGAGCTGAAGCCGGCCCCGACGGACAGTTCGCCGGTCGGCTGCTCTTCCACGGTGACATTGACGACCGAACGGTCGCCGGCCGAGCCGCGCGCCTCCTCGACCGTGACATCCTTGAAGAAGCCCAGGGCCCGCAGATTGTTGCGCGACCGCTCCAGCAGGGTGCGGTTGAAGGCGTCGCCTTCGGTCAGCATCATCTCGCGACGGATCACATTGTCCAGCGTGCGCGTATTGCCGATGACGTTGATGCGGTCGACGTAAACGCGCTGACCTTCCTTGACGTTGAAAGTGACGTCGATGGTGTCTGTCTCGGCGTTGGCGCGGTAGGTCGGTTCGATCTCGACGAAGGCATAGCCGGCGGAGCCCGCCGCGAACGTCAACGCATCGACCGCCGTCTCGATCTTGTCGCTCTCGTACAGGTCGCCCGTCGAAACAGGCAGCAGAAGCTTGAGGAAGTCGGGGTTCAGGCGGTCGTTCTCGGTGACAACGTCGACAACGCCGAAATTATAGCGGTCGCCTTCGTCCACCGTGATGGTGATGCCGAACGCACTGTCGTCGGGAGCCAGTTCGGAAATCGCCGACAGCACGCGGAAATCGTAATAGCCGCGGTTGGTGTAGAATTTCCGCAGCTGCTCGCGGTCATAGTCAAGTCGGTTCGGGTCGTAGTTGTCGTTGGTCGAGAACAGACGCCACCACTGCGACTGCTGGGTCACCATGACCTCGCGCAGCTCGCTGTCGGAATAGGCGGTGTTGCCCAGGAAGGTGATGGCGCGCACGCCGGTTTCCGGGCCCTCGTCGATCTCGAACACCACATCGACGCGGTTCTGGTCCAATTGCACCAGCTTGGGCGTGACCGTGGCGGAGATTCTGCCCGACAGGCGGTACAGTTCGACGATCTTGCCGACGTCTTCCTGAACCCGGGCCCGGGTATAGATGCCCCGCGGCTTCAAGGTGACTTCCTCGCGCAGCTTGTCCTCGCTGATCGCGCCATTCCCCTCGAACACGACCTGATTGATGATCGGATTTTCAACGATCTGGACGATCAGGTCGCCGTTCGGCTGCACGCCGAGCTGGACGTCGGCGAACAACTGGGTGCGGGTCAGGGTCCGGACCGCGATGTCCAGCACTGCGGGATCGACCGTGTCGCCCGGCTGAATCGGCAGGTAGGACAGGACGGTGGTCTGATCAATGCGTTGATTGCCCCGCACCAGAATGCGGTTGATCACCAGGCGCTCGGGCTGGACCGGCGTCGCGGCCTCGTCCGGTGCCCGGGCGGGCTGAGCAACCGGCCCGGCTACGGGCGCGGTCTGGGCCAGCACGGGGCCGGCAAGCCCTGCGGCCATGGCAATGACAACAAGGCTGGGGCTCAGAGCCCGAGCGAGATGAAGTACGGACGCGTCGTTTCGGATCATACGGTAAACCATCGGGGGCTGGCGTTGGCTCGTCATGCGAACCCGCCGAGGAATTTGAACAGGCTCAGCTTCTGCAGGTCGTTCCAGGTGGCGAACAACATCAATCCCACCAGCAAAGCAAGGCCGACGCGGTAGCTGATCTCCTGAACACCGGCGGGGACTGGCCTGCGGGCCACAGCTTCATAGGCGTAGAACAGCAGGTGGCCCCCATCCAGAACCGGAATTGGCAACAGGTTTACAACGCCAATTCCGATCGAAACTATGGCGGCGAAACCGATAAACGTCAGAGCCAGGTTGCGGGCCATGATTGCTGGCTCAGGATTCGCCTCTACGGCCTGCCGGGTGACGCCGCCGGCGGCCTGGGCGATGCCGATCGGTCCGTTGAGCAAATCGCCCGACTCCTTGCCGGCGAAGATGCGGCCGATATAGGTGCCGGTGGTGGCGACGGTGCTGCCGATGGATTCCACGCCCTTGCCCGCGGCCTCGAGCGGATTGAGCCGGCGGAAGCGGACGTCCGATTGCAGCGCCGCGAGCACCAGACCGATTCGCGCCACACGGATACGTCCGGCAAGTTCGTCCTGTTCGATACGTCGCGCCGGCGTCGCGGTCAGGGTCAGCAGACGGCCATCCCGATCAACGACGAAGGTCACGGGGTCCCCAGCGCTCAGGATGATGGTCCGGGTAACCTCGGTGCCGTCCTCAACCGCTCGGCCGTTGACCGACACGATGAGGTCGCGCGGCGCGAAACCGGCCGCCGCGGCCGGAGACCCGGGTGCGACCTGATAGACACGCGGCGGCGCGATCTGCTCGCCGATGACCGTGAAGAGGACGGTGAACAGGACCAACGCCAGCAGGAAGTTCGCCGCCGGTCCCGCCGCCACGATCAAGGCCCGCTGCCAGATCGGCTGGAAATGGAAATAATCGCGTTCGGCACCCTGACCGCGCTCGGCGACGACGCGCTGCTTCAGTTCGGCCAGACCGGCATGGTCCGGCACGCTGGAGGCGTCAAGATCGCCGGAAAACTTCACATAGCCGCCCAGCGGCATCCAGCCGACGCGCCATTCGATACCGTGCTTGTCGGTCCGGCTGAAGATCGCCCTGCCGAACCCGACGGCGAACCGGTCCACCTTCACGCCGAATGCGCGCGCGACGAGGAAATGGCCCAATTCGTGGATGGTGATGATAAACGTCAGCACCAGCAAAAAAGGTACGATGTAGAGCAGCGCCTGCGCCAGGAAATCTGTCATGACGGTCTTGATCCCTCCGCCATTCAGGCCGCCGCAACCCTGGCCTTGACCATGGTTTCCGCCACCCGCCGCGCCTGCGAGTCCACGGCCAAGGCCATGTCGCAAGCGCTGCCGGAACCGAAATCCACCCCCGAGGCCGTCACGCGCGACATGGTGTCGGCGATGACTGCGGCAATATTGAGAAAGCCCAGCCGACGGTCAAGGAAAGCCAACGCCGCCACCTCGTTGGCGGCATTGAACACGATGGGGGCAGCGCCGCTCGCCTGTAACGCCTGACGGGCGAGTTTCAGCGCCGGAAAGCGGTCCTCGTCGGGCGCTTCGAACGTCAGCCGGCCCAGCGCGGCGAGATCCATGCGCGGCGCGGGCCAGGCGATCCGGTCGGGCCAGGCGAGGGCGCAGGCGATCGGCGTCTTCATATCCGGTGGGCCCAGTTGGGCAAGGGTCGAGCCGTCGACGTATTCTACCAGACTGTGAATGATCGATTCCGGATGGACGACCACATCGATCCGGTCCGCCGGCATGGAGAACAGATAGGCCGCCTCGATCATCTCCAGCCCCTTGTTGGCCATGGTCGCGCTGTCGACGGAAATCTTGGCACCCATGCTCCAGTTGGGATGTGCCACGGCCTGTTCGGGCGTTATATTGGTCAAGGCTTCGCGCGGTGTGGTCCGGAACGGCCCGCCGGACGCGGTCAGAACCAGCTTTTCCACCTGTTGTGGCGCGTGGTGGGGGAAGACCTGGAAGATGGCCGAATGCTCGGAATCGACCGGGATCAGCCGGCCGCCGGAGCGCTTGACGCGCTCGATCAAGGCCGGACCACAGCAGACCAGGCTTTCCTTGTTGGCCAAGGCCAGGGTCGCGCCCGTCGCCGCCGCCGCCCAAGTCGAGCGCAGGCCAGCAGCCCCCACGATGGCCGCCATGATCCAGTCGGCCGGACGCGTCGCAGCCTCGATCACCGCCTCGTCCCCTGCCGCCGCCTCCACACCCGTTCCAGCCAGCGCCGCCCTGAGCTCCTGAAGCCGGGACGGATCGGCCGTGACGGCCAGCTTCGGCTTCCAGCGCCGGGCCTGTTCGGCCAGACGCGCAATATTGTGACCCCCGGTCAGCGCCTCGACCTCGAAGGTGCCGGTGCCCGCCGCGTGCGCGTGGGGGAGCACGGGCAGGGGCGGACACCCCACCCAACCCGGCGAAACCCCAACCCACAGGCGCCGGCGCACACAGCC
>JBBQTX010000203.1:0-4159 GCA_038234475.1 Caulobacterales bacterium
CATCCACCTGATCATGGCCACCCAGCGCCCGTCGGTCGACGTCATCACCGGCACGATCAAGGCCAATTTCCCGACGCGGATATCCTTCCAGGTCACCTCCAAGATCGACAGCCGCACCATCCTCGGCGAACAGGGCGGCGAGCAGCTGCTGGGGCAGGGCGACATGCTCTACATGGCCGGCGGCGGCCGCATCACCCGCCTGCACGGGCCGTTCGTCACCGATCAGGAGGTCGACGAGGTCTGCAAACACCTGCGCGCCCAAGGCGAACCGAACTATCTCGACCTGATCACCGACGATCCGGACGGCGACGGCGACGCGACCTTCGACGACGAGGGCGGCGGCTCAGGCGACGACCTCTACGACCGGGCGGTCGCGGTGGTCACCCGCGACCGCAAGGCTTCGACCAGCTACATCCAGCGCCGCCTGCAGATCGGCTACAACCGCGCCGCCTCCCTGATCGAGCGTATGGAGCAGGAGGGCGTCGTCAGCCCCGCCAACCACGCCGGCAAGCGCGACATCCTCGCCGGCCCCCCGCCCCACTGATTTTGGGGGCTGTCGCTCGCGACACGGTCGCTCGCTGCCTGAGCGCGAGCGGGGTTCGATGCGCGAGACCTCGACGGGCCGCGTCGGGTCGAAAAGGCGGAGCCTTTTGACCGCCGCCCACAAGGGAAGATCGCTCGCGGGAACCGCGCGCGATGAATGACGCTTCATCCCAGCGCCGGAATATGGTCAGGCTCGGGTCATGTCGCTGACAGACCGATCCTGCAAGACGGGCGTCCCAACCATCCCGAACGGGAGACCATCATGACCGTCACACGCCGCGCCCTTGGACTTAAAACCGCCGCCATCATGGCCGTCGCGGCCTTGCCGGCGCACGCCCAGACCGCCCTGTCGGCCGAGGATCGCGCCGCCTTGGCCCAGGCCCAGGCCTATCTTCAGAGCCTGACGTCGGCCCAGGGCTCGTTCGTCGAGACTTCGGGGGCCCAGCGGCGCGAGGGGCGCTTCTACATCCAGCGCCCAGGCAGGATGCGGTTCGAATACACCAACCCGGCAGGCCTGCTGGTCGTGTCGGATGGCAGTAACGTCAAACGCTACGACCCGCGCCTGAACGTCTTCCGCCAGGTCCCGCTGGGCGCGACCCCGCTGTCGACCTTCCTGGCCCGCAACGTGCGGCTCGATCAGGGGGTGCGGATCGACCGCGTCACCCGGATGGCCTCGGGCGCCTTCGCCATCGTCGCCCGCGACGCGCGCCGCCCCAATGACGGTTCGGTCATCCTGGCCTTCGCCGGCAATCCGCTGCGGCTGCAGGAGTGGACCATCACCGATGCGCAGGGCGGTCGGACCCGGACCCAGCTGACGACGCTGCAACCCGCCTCGGGCTTGGCCGCCAGCCTGTTCCAGCTGCGCGACCCGACCCGCCGGCCCGGCCGAAACTAGACTTGACTATTTTCTGCGGGCGTGGCTTTCCGGTCACAGACCGGCGGATGCCGCTCTGAACCGCTCGGGATATTATCCCCTCCCCGGCGGCAAGACGGACGAACTTTCCAGCGCCCGGTCTGCGACCGGGCGCTTTTTTGCGCGCTAACGCTCGCGACGCGCTCGCTCGCTGCCTGAGCGCGAGCAACTCCACCTCCTCGGGCCGCGTCGGGTCGAAAAGGCGGAGCCTTTTGACTGCGGCCCCACTAGGAATGAGCGATGATTCGCATCGCCACCTGGAACATCAACTCCGTCCGCCTGCGCATCGATCAGGTCGCGCGCTTCGTCGCCGAGAGCGGAACCGACGTCCTGTGCCTGCAGGAAATCAAATGCCTGGAGGACCAGTTTCCGCGCGGCGCCTTCGAGGCCATGGGGCTGACCCATCTGAAGATCGGCGGGCAAAAAGGCTGGCACGGCGTCGCTATCGCCAGCCGCAAGCCGATCGCCGAGGCCCCGGAACTCGACGTCTGCCGCGAGGGCCACGCCCGCTGCGTCGGCGTCGTGGTCGACGGCGTCGAGGTCCAGAATTTCTACATCCCCGCCGGGGGGGACGTGGCCGACCGGGCGCTGAACCCGAAATTTGATCACAAGATGGACTTCTACGAGCGGCTGACCGCCGAGATGGCCGGGCGCGACCGACAGCGGCCACTTTTGCTGGCGGGCGACTTCAACATTGCGCCCGGCGAAAACGACGTCTGGAACCACCGCTACATGTCGAAGATCGTCAGCCACACCCCGCTGGAGGTCGAGACCCTGCGCCGCTTGCAGGCGGCGGGCGACTTCGCTGATGTGGTGCGCGACCAGATCCCGGAACCGCAGAAACTGGCGAGCTGGTGGAGCTATCGCGCCGCCGATTTCCGCAAGTCCAACCGCGGCCTGCGCCTTGACCACCTTTGGACCTCGCCCGGCCTGACCTCGGCTGTGAGCGCCGGCACGGCCCGTATCCACGACACCGTCCGCGAATGGACCCAACCCAGCGACCATGCCCCGGTGACGGTCGATCTGGACGTCTAGAACGGGAAGAAGATCGGGATGGCGAACATGGCCGCGACCCAGGTGACCAGGTTCAGCGGCACGCCGATCTTGACGAAATCCATGTAGCTGTAACCGCCGATCTGGAAGACCAGCACATTGGTCTGATAGCCGAATGGCGTGGCGAAGGCGGCGCTGGCGGCCATCATCACGCCGACCAGAAAGGGCCTCGGGTCGACGCCGAGACTGGCGGCCAAGGCCACCGCGACGGGCGTGATCAGCACGGCCACCGCAGCATTGGACAATAATTCCGTGGCGAACAGTGTCACCCCGTAAAGGATGATCAGGGCACCCAGTGGTCCAAGCGGCCGGATCACGCCGATCAACAGATCGGCCCCCTGTTCCGCCAGACCGGTCACCTCAATGGCGAGACCCACCACCACCATGCCCGCTATGAGCAACAAGACTTCCGGCCTCAGGCCGGCATAGGCCTCGTCGGGACTGACAACGCGCAACAGGATCAGGACCACCGCCCCGGCGAAGGCCGAGGCCGCAATCGGCGCGATGCCGAATCCGGCGGCGGCGATCACGACCAGAAAGACGCCCAGCGCCAGAAAGGCGCGTTTCGGCGCGAACGGTCGGTCGGCGGCGGCGAAAAGTTCGGCGCCCCCCAACATCCCGTCGCCGGTCTGTTGATGCAGCGGGGCCTTGACCGCCGTCCCGTCCTCGCCGCCGAGCAACCGCCCGCCCCCCAAATAGAGGTAGAGCCCGCCGAACACGGCGATGACCAGGGCCACCGGGGTGATCTCGAACAGGCTGAAAACCGGCTGGCCCGCGTTTCGCGCCATGTCGTTGACCAGCAGGTTGGTCGAGGTACCGATCAGGGTGCAGGCCCCGCCCATGATGGTCACATAGCTGAGCGGTATCAGGAATCGCTTGGGCGAAAGATTCATGCTCGCCGCGACGTCTTTCACCACCGGCGCAGCCAGCACCACGATCGGCGTGTTGTTGAGGAAGGCCGAAGCCGCGCCGCACAGGACAATCACCACCCACAGGCCCAGCGACCCCAGCCGGGCACACAACCGGGTGGCCTGGCGGATCAGAAGGCCGAGCAGGCCTGAAAGCTCAATGGCGTAGGCGATTACAAAGAGGCTGGCCAAGGCGATGACAGCAGGGCTGGCAAAGGCACCCTGCACCTCGACCGGCCGGATCACGCCCAGCAACAACAGGGCCGCCGCGCCTGACAGGGCCGCCACGTCGGACCGCAGCTTGCCATGGATCAGCGCCGCCACAACGGCGATCAGGACAACCAAGGCGGCGATCTGATCGAAACTCATGTCGTCTTGAGACCTGCCCCCGGATGCCCAGTCAATGGTTTTGACCGCAGGGCGACAAGCAGCCCGTATATGCTAGGTTAAGGCCATGCTTGGAAAAAAGACGCTTTCTTACCGTCGTTTGGCCATTCTGGCGATCGCCGGGTCCAGCGTGATGCTGGTTCAGTGCGATCGCGAAAAGCCCGAGCTGGCACCCCAGGAACCGGTCACCACAGAGCCCGCCCCGACGCCGGTCATCACCGCCCCGACCGCGATGACCCGAGAAAACCTTCTCTCCGCCATGTCCCGCGCCGCATCCAGCTACGCCGCCGGGGAGAAGGTGGAAGGCTCTGATCCTCTGGTCGGGCGCCCGTTCGCCATCCGGATGCCGTTTGGC
>JBBQTX010000204.1:0-4145 GCA_038234475.1 Caulobacterales bacterium
GAAACGCGGCTGGACGAGGTGTCGGCGGGGAATTTGAACTGGAAGGTGCTGCTGCGCGAATTCTGGACCGACTTCCACGCGGCGACGCTGGGGGCCGGCGAACTCCGGACGCGCGAGATCCTCGACAAGCTGAACGATACCCTGGGTCCGCACGTCTTCCCGGACAAGGGCGACGGGGTCGATCCGCGCCTATGCCCGCTCTGTCGGGAGGGACAACTGAGCCTGAAGACCAGCCGGAACGGGGCGTTCATCGGTTGCTCTCGCTATCCCGACTGCAAATACAGCCGGTCCGTCTCGTCGCCGGACGGTGACGACGCCGTTAACGGCGACCGCGACCTGGGCATCGATCCGGTGACCGGCCTGCCAGTGGCGCTGAAGATCGGCCGGTTCGGGCCCTATGTCGAAACCGCCGTCGCGGGCGAGGACAAGCCGAAGCGATCCTCCCTGCCCAAGGGCTGGTCACCGGCGTCCCTCAGCCTCGAGCAGGCGCTGCGCCTGCTGGCTTTGCCGCGCGAAGTCGGGGAGCATCCGGAAGACGGCAAGACGATCTCGGCCGGACTGGGTCGCTACGGACCGTTCATCCTGCACGCCGGGACCTATGCCAATGTCGCGGATATCGACGAGGTGTTCGAGATCGGGCTGAACCGCGCCGTGGTGCTGCTGGCGGAAAAACGGGCCGGTAAATTCGCCGGTCGGGGCGCGGCGACGGCACCGCTGAAGGATCTGGGGGCCCATCCCGAGACCGGCGAACCGGTGCATGTGATGGCCGGCCGCTTCGGGCCATATGTGAAGTCGGGCAAGATCAACGCCACCCTGCCCAAGGGCACGGTGCCCGAAGACCTGACCATGGAAGCCGCCCTGCCCCTGCTGGCGGCGCGAGCGGCGGCGGGTCCGTCCAAGGGCAAGAAGGCGCCGGCGAAGAAGGTGGCTCCCAAAGCCGCCGCGAAGAAGCCAGTTGCAAAGAAGGTGACGGCGAAGAAGCCGGCGGCCAGGAAGGCAGTCAAACCGGCCGTCTGAGCCTCAGCGCTTCAGCAGCCGGTCGCGGGCGGCGTTCAGCCGCGCGGCGAGACCTTCGGTGCCGCCCTGGTCGGGGTGGGCCCGGCCCATCAGCCGGCGCCAGGCAGCGTTGATCGCCTCCGGCGTGGCTCCGGCAGGCACGCCGAGGATGGACCGCGCCTCGGCGTCGGACAGGCGATCCTCACGGAGCGGCGCTGTGCGCTGGCGCGAGGCGATGGTCAGCCAAAGGCCGGCCCCGGCGACGGCGGACGCCGCCAGCCACGCTCCGCGAAACGCCAACAGGGCCCCACCGGCCAGCAGCACGGCGCTGAACAGAGTGGCGGTCACCCGCCAATGGCCGCGGCCTGGGCCCTCGTCCTGACGGCCCAGCCGAACGAGGGCCCAGACGGCGATCGCCGCCAGCGCAAGCCAGATCAGGTTCACGCGGCGCGGCCGGGCGTCATGCCGCCGCGTTCAGCGGGGCGTCCAGGACGCCGCCCTCAAGCCCCAGCGCCAGCATCAGATTGCGAAGTTCCTGACGCGCCGCGACATGGGCCAACGACACGGCGACGGGACGGATTTCGTTTGAAAGGTCGGCGACCGTCAGACCGAAGGGGAAGAGTTCGCGATAGATGACCCGGTCGCGAAGGCCCGGTCCCATGCGGAAGCCGACCCGGCGCGCCAGTTTCAGCATCCGTTCTTCGAGTCGTTGACGGTTGCGGGCAGCGGCCACGGCCAGCCGGTTGGTCACCACGATCCAGTCGATGGCAGCGGCGCGGCCTTCGGTGATCGCGCGGTGTTTGCGCGCCTCCCAGACACTTTCGGAATAGATCGAGGGCTTGAGCAGATCAAGGGTGACCGGATCGACCTCGCCCAGAAGGTCGAAGTCGACGAAGCTGTCGTTCATCGGGGTGACGATCTGGTCGGCCATGCCGTGAGCCGCGCGGGACAAGGGGGTGTCGCCCCCGGGGGTATCAATCAGGATCACGTCAGCCCGGGCCTTGGCTTCGGCGAAAGCAGCCTCGAAGCGGGCCAGTTGGACCGACTCGTCGGCCTTCGCCAGCGCCTTGCCGTCGCCCATGTCGGGCTCGAACGGCATGGGCAGCACCTGGTTGTTGCCCGCGGTCCATGCCGCGCGGTTGGAGAAGAACCGCGCCATCGAACGCTGGCGCAGGTCCAGGTCGATGACCGCGACGCTTCGCCCGGCGTGCAGCAGGCCGCAGACGATGTGAATGGCCAGGGTGGACTTGCCCGCCCCGCCCTTTTCATTGCCGACGACGATGACCGTGGGCTCAGCCATTGGGGTCTCATACCTGCTGCGACCGCGCGACTCGGGCGCGGATCATGATCGACCAGAATCGCCTTCCATGTCTCGGTCGTCAACGGAGCAGTCTCAGAGACAATGGATCGGTCGTCAGGTGGCGCGCCGGCACCACGGATCGTCGATGCGCGCGGCGGCGCAGACGGCGGCGGCACCGGCGGAGGGCGTGCGTACCTTCAGGCGCGTCAGGCGGCGACCACCGACCTCAACCGCTTCATAGACCGGCGAAAGCCCGTTCAGCGCCCATGCGGCTTCGCCCGCCTTGAGACGAGCCCAGGCGGCCCGGGCCGCGGCCTCGCTGGAATAGGCACCCAACTGGACCAGGCCACGATTGTCGCGAACCGGCACCGGACGGGAAGCAAGGGCCGGGCGTAGTCCGACCCGCACCGAAACCGGCTCAAGACGGCTGGACACTTCGTCGAGGACAGCCTTGGTCACCGCCGGAGCGGCGGCAGCGACCAGCCTTGGGGCCGCCCGATCGAGCACCCTGTTCATGTCGCCGTCACGGGCGTCCCACAGCGCATGGGGCTCCATGACCTCGACCCGGATCGCGGGGCGCAGGCCGGCCTGGGCGGCGTTCCGGGTCCCGGCCGAGGCCGTTGGTTTCCCGCCCTCCAGCGGAATGGCGGCGACGGTATTGGCCAGATTCTCGAACCGGTGGGGGTAGCTGTCGATCATGCCGCAGCTGCTCAAGGCAGCCGTCGCGATGCAGATCAACACTGGACGGATGATGAGGCTGGGCGTCATAAGCCGACACTGGCACGGCAACTTTTGCCGCCCGGTTCACAAGCACACTTAAGCCAAAAGGTTAATCCGTTCATCATGGCCCAGACCGATAGCCCTCCGGTCGCGCGGACCGTGGCGGCCTTGCGCGAGACGGTATCCGGCTGGCGTCGGCAGGGTTTCACCGTCGGCTTCGTTCCGACCATGGGAGCGCTGCACGAGGGTCATTTGACCCTCGTGCGGGAGGCAGGACAGCGGGCGGACCGGATCGTTGCCAGCGTTTTCGTCAATCCGACCCAGTTCGCCGCCCACGAAGACCTTGGGACCTATCCAAGGCAGGAGGCGCAAGACGCCGAACTCTCGGCCGGCGCGGGCTGTCACCTGCTGTTCGCCCCGACGGTGGAGGCCATGTATCCCGACGGGTTCTCAACGTCCGTCGACGTCGGCGGGCCCTCGCAGGGGCTGGAGACAGACTTTCGTCCGCACTTCTTCGGCGGCGTGGCCGTGGTGGTGGCCAAGCTGCTGAATCAGGTCCAAGCCGACGTCGCCGTGTTCGGAGAAAAGGACTATCAGCAACTCCTGGTCGTTCGCCGGATGGCCCGCGACCTCGACATCCCGACGGAGATCATCGGCGCACCGACCGAGCGCGACGGGCACGGGCTCGCCCTGTCGTCGCGCAACGCCTGCCTCTCAGAGCTCGAGCTGGCGACCGCGCGGCGGATGAACGGCGTGCTCGCCGAGGCCGGCGCGCTGGCCACGGCGCGGCGTCCGCTGGCTGGGGTGGAACGCGATGCCCACGCCGCCCTGCTGAAGGCTGGATTTGACCGGATCGACTATGTCGCGGTTCGCCGCGCCGACGATCTGGCGGCCTTTCGCGACGGCATCGTGGATGCGCCCGCCCGCGTTCTGGCGGCGGCGTGGCTGGGCCGGACACGCCTGATCGACAATTTGGCGGTGGCGGCCCAGACCTGAGGGCGTGCGTCAGGCCAGCTTCAGGTCCATCGCGCCGCCGACCCATTCGATCCGCGAGCGGTGCCGGGCCTCCGCCGACGCTTCGGCATTGCCCAAGGCGGTCTCGGCCTCGGCCAGCACGAAATAACTGTAG
>JBBQTX010000205.1:0-4131 GCA_038234475.1 Caulobacterales bacterium
TTCGAAATTCATGTCCGACGAGTCGGGCGCCACCGCCATCGAGTACGGCCTGATCGCCGCCCTCATCGCCGTCGTGATCATCTCGGCCGTTACGGCCCTGGGTGCGACCATCAAGACCAAGTTCAACGACGTCGTCACCGGCATGGGCGGCACCGCCGGCGCCTAAGGCTCCGACGAAAATCTGAAACCGGCGAAAGGCCGGGGCGGAAACGCCCCGGCCTTTTTCCTGTTCGAACGCCCTGGCCTGCCGATAGCAACCCGGCTTTAACCGCCGCCATGTCAGATAGCGTTATGGACATCGTCAGCTTGACCCTTTTGATCCTTCTGGCCGTGATGCCGGCCCTCGTCATCGTGGCCGGGTTGAAGGATCTGACGTCGATGAAGATTCCCAACTGGATATCGGGTCTGCTGATCGTCGGCTTCTTTCCTGCGGCACTCGCCGTCGGCCTGCCGCCGCTGACCGTCGCCGCCCATGTCGGTTTGGCTGTCGTGGCCCTGCTGGTCGGAGCGGGCATGTTCGCCCTGCGCTGGATCGGTGGCGGCGACGCCAAGCTGATCGCCACTTCCTGCCTTTGGCTGGGAGTGTCGGGTTCGGGCATGTTCCTGCTGTGGACCGGCGTCATCGGGGGGCTGTTCTGTCTGACCCTGCTGTTCGCCCGTTTCCATTCGCGCCCCTACCTGATGGGTGCCCCGGGCTGGGTGGTGCAGTTGATGGAGCCGCGCGGGGACATTCCCTATGGCGTCGCGATCGCGGCGGGCGCGCTGATGGCCTATCCGTCCTGCGCCCTGATGAGCGTCTTCATCGCGGGCTAGCCAGGCCGGACATCCCTGTCACGGCGGACGTCGCTCCGGAACGCCAGAAAACGGTGACTTAGGCCCGCGTTAACCCGCGCCCGGCATGGTCGTTAACGGTAGGGGGCCGAAGGACCGATTCAGGGTCCGGCCCGCCCGCCGGAGACCGTCGATGAAGCCCGCCCGTATCATCGTGATCTGCATCGCCGCGGTGGCCGCCATCGGTCTGGCCCTGGTCGTGCGCGCCATGGGATCACCCAACAAGTCGCCGACCGCCGTCGCGACCGCGGCCTCCGTTCCGCTCAAGCCCATGGCCAAGGTCCTGGTCGCCGCCAAGGATCTGCAGCCCGGCCAGCGTCTGACCGAGGCGGACATGAACTGGAAGGACTGGCCCGTCGAAGACGTCAATCCCGCCTTCATCACCGACGGCTCGGTGCCCATTCCCGCTGCTGGAGCCGTGCCCGCAACGCCCGCGCCGGCCGCCGACCGGCCTGCGGGGGCCGTCGCATCCGTCACCCGCGCCGCGTCCAACCTCGCCACTGGCGGGGCCAAGGCCGACTATGTGGGCTCGGTCGTCCGCGAACCGATCCTGGCCGGGGAGCCCATTGTCGGCCGCAAGATCGTGCGCGCCGGCGACAGCGGCTATATGGCCGCCTACCTCGAGCCCGGTATGCGGGCCATGGCCATCCGCGTCACGGTCGAGACCGCCGCCGGTGGCTTCATCCTGCCCGGTGACCGGGTCGATGTGTTGCTGACCCGCGAGACCACGCTTTCGAACATGGGCGCGTCGGAAGGCGACCGGTCCAAATTCCGTTCATCGACCGTGATGCAGAACATCAAGGTCCTCGCCATCGACCAGTCGACGCGGGCCGGCGACGACGAACAGGCCGTGGTCGGCGCGACCGCGACGTTGGAGGTCGGTCCCCGCGACGCCGAGGCCTTGGCTCTTGCCAAGTCCGAAGGCGAACTCAGCCTGGTGCTGCGTTCCTACGCCGACACCGGCGGCCCGTCCGGCCGCGTGGCCGCGCCGGCCCGACAATCCTCGGCCGTCCGCGTCTATCGCGGCGGCGCCCCCGAAGTGGTGGTGGTTCAATGAAACGCCCGATCAAGCGCCTTGCCGCGATCGCCTTGGCCGGCCTCACCGTCGCCGTTACCCTGCCGCTGGCAGCCGCACCCGCCCAGGCCCAGTCGCGCGCAGCCCTGCCCATGGGCGGCGGTGCCCAGCTGATCAATCTGCCGCGCGGTTCGTCGATGGCGATCGACCTGCCATCCGACGCCCGCGACGTCATCGTGCCCAACCCGATGGTCGCCGAGGCCATGCTGCATTCGCCACGTCGCATTACCATCATCGGCCTGCAGCCGGGCGAGACGGACGCGGTGGTGCTCGACGCCTCCGGCCGCACCATCCTGTCCCTGCGGGTCCGCGTCGACGCCGGCGTCTCGGCCCTTCAGGACACGCTGAACCGGGTCATGCCGGGATCGCAGGTGCGGGCCGAGGCGGTCAATGACAGCATCATTCTGACCGGACCGGTCAGCAGCCCGGGGGAAGCCGACCGTGCCGCCCAAGTGGCGCGCGCCTTCGTTTCGGCCCCCGAGAAGGTCATCAACATGATGACTATCGCCGGCTCGGACCAGGTCATGGTCAAGGCCCGCATCATCGAGGTGCAGCGCACCGCGATCAAACAACTTGGCCTGGACGTCAGCGCGATCCTCAGCAGCGTCGGTGACGGCCTCAGCCTGGCCCAGACAGCGACTTTCGCCGTGTCCGGCAGCCAGCTGGGCGGGGGCGTCCTCCGGTTCGCCGACACGGCCGGGGACGGCAGCAATCTGACCACCTCGCTGCGCGCCTTCGAACGGGCCGGTCTTGTCCGTATCCTGGCCGAGCCGAACCTGACTTCGGTCAACGGCGAGAACGCGGAATTCCTCGCCGGTGGCGAGTTCCCGGTGCCCGTCGGTCGCGACGACAAGGGCAATATCCTGATCGAGTTCAAGCCCTTCGGTGTCAGGCTGGCCTTCCGGCCGATCGTGCTGTCACAGGGCCGCATCTCACTCCAACTGTCGACCGAGGTGTCGGAACTGACCACTTCGGGTGCCTTCACACTTGGCGGGACGGCCGAAAACGCCCTTGTCATTCCAGCCCTTAACGTCCGGCGTGCGTCGAACACCGTGGAACTACCCTCGGGTGGCTCGCTGATGATCGCCGGACTGCTGCGCGAGGACACCCGCCAGAACATCGACGGACTGCCCGGTGCCGGATCGATCCCGGTTCTGGGGGCCCTGTTCCGGTCGCGCGACTATCTGTCGGGCGAGACCGAACTGGTCATCATCGTCGAGGCCTACATCGTCTCGCCGACCTCGCCCGGGCGGCTCCAGACCCCTGCGGACGGCCTAATCACCGCCAACGACGCCCAGACCATCCTGTTCGGGCAACTGAACCAGCAATACCGCGCCAGCGCCGACGTCCAACCCGGTCCGGACGCCGGCTGGGCCGGGCCCGTGGGCTATGTGATCGAATGAGGTTTCCCGTGAAACGCGCCTCCGCATCAGCGATGCTCATCCTTACCCTGGGCCTTTCGATCGGCGCCTGCGCCTCGATGAGCGCGGGTGACCCAACAGCCCCGCTGACCCCGCTGTCGCGGTATTCGCTCCAGGTCGAACCCGGGCTCGACCGGATTGCACTGGCCGTCCACGACCAAGGTCTGTCGCCCACCCAGCACGCCGCGCTGCGCGATCTGGCCGAGCGCTACGGGGCTTCGGGGGCCGGTTCGGTCCGGGTCGAGTCGCCCGCCGGAGACGATCCGGCGGCGGTGGGCCAGGCCTGGGCCGTTCGCGCGGCGCTCCAGGCCGCCGGTGTTCCCGAAGGCCGGATCCAGATGGCGGCCTATAATGCTCCCGATCCGCGCGCGCCGGTCCTGGCCGGGTTCGAGACACTTCGCGCCTATCTGCCGAACTGCGCCGCCGAGCCGAGAGATTTCGCGGGCCGTAGCTCCAACCAGAGTTCGCCGGCGTTCGGCTGCGCCATCACCGCCAATATGGCGGCACAGATCGCCGATCCGCGCGACATCCTCGGTGCCCGGCCGATGACGCCGGCCGACTCCGGTCGTGCCGCCGTGATCTTCGACAACTACCGCAAGGGTCAGCCCAGCTCCACGACCCAGGAGCCGCTGGTGGCCGGCCGGATCGCCCGGGCTGTGGACTAGGTTGACATGAGTAACGCCTTCGCTCCCCGCCCGTTTGACGAGTTCGATGATGAGTTCGATCTCGACATGGGGTACGCCAAGCCCGGCGCGGTCGCGCCGGCGCAAGGCCCGGCCGACGCGAATGCCTGGCCGGTGGACG
>JBBQTX010000206.1:0-4126 GCA_038234475.1 Caulobacterales bacterium
GCCCTCCAGACCGGACGGGGCCGATGACGGGCCGACCGGGCTGATCTCCCGCCGCCGGTCCGGGCGTCAAACTGCGGGACCGGCTCAACCTTGCTGATCCCGGGAGGATGACATGCGTACCCCTGATTTCACCCCGCTTTACCGTTCCGCCGTCGGTTTCGACCGGCTGGCAGGTCTGCTGAAAAGCGCCGCCCGGACCAGTCAGGAAAGCGGCTGACCGCCCTGTAACATCGAGACCACGGGCGAGAACGCCTACCGGATCGAGCTCGCCGTGGCCGGCTTTTCGCCCGGCGAACTGACCCTCGAGGTCAATGAGAACCTGCTTACCGTCACCGGTCGCAAGACGGCCAATGACGACGCCGGCGCCGGTCGCACCTATCTGCATCGCGGCCTGGCCGAGCGCGACTTCGAGCGCCGGTTCCAGTTGGCCGACTATGTGGTCGTACGCGACGCCGATCTGGTCAACGGCCTGCTGGCCATCGATCTGGTCCGCGAACTGCCCGAGGCGCTGAAGCCACGCCGGATCGAGATCGGCGGTCGCGAGGCGACCGGAAAGGTGATCGAGGGCGGCAAGACCCAGGCGGCCTGATCGACCACCGCGACGACGGGGAAGGGGCGGCGCGCGCGTCGCCCCTTTTTTCGACCAAGGTCAGGCGTCGGTTGGATCCAGACCCCGCGCGCCGGACATTTCGGCACCGGAGAGCTCGGCCTGGCGCATGCAGGCACCGTGCAGCGAGGCGCGGGTCAGGTCGGCGCCGGTCAGGATCGCGCGTCTGAGGTCGGCCCCCGAGAGGTCCACCCCGCGCAGGCAGGCACCGGTCAGATCGGCGGGCAGCAGCCGGTCGGCGGAGATCAGCAACGGCCCCAGTTGGACCCCTCTCAGGTCGGCCCCGTTCAGTCGCGCGCCGGCGAGGCGTGCACCCCTGAGGTCGGCACCCTTCAGATTGACCGAGCGCAGGTCACAATCCTCCAGATGCGCGCCCTGAAGCTGGACCCCCTCCATGTCGAGGCCGTAGAAGACCGCAGACTTGGCCGACAGGGCGGTCAGATTATAGCCTCGGATCGTACGCAGGGCGCGCAAATCCACCCCGTCGAACACCGAGGGCCGGCCGGTCAGGCCGCCCGACTCGCACCACTGGGCGTGCTCGGCCAGCATCTCGGCCGCCGGCATCTTGCCGATCGGGCTGCCGGGGGAGCGGTCGTCGGTGAGGACGCCGGCCATGTTGGCCCCGTCAGTGCGCCACATGGTGATCTTTGCCCCGACCAGCACCGCGTCGCGCATGTCGGCACCCGACAGATCGGCTCCGGACAGGTCCGCACCGGCCAGATCGGCGCCGCGAAAGCTGGCCTGTTTCAGATTGGCCCGGACCATCTTGCAGTCCTTCATGATGGCATCCGAGAAGTCCGCGGCCACGGCGACGATCCCGGTCAGTTTGGAGCGTTCCAGATTGGCGCCGGCCAGACAGGCACCTTGGGCCTCGGTCTCGTTGCGCGCCTTGGCCGCCACGATCCTGAAGCCCAGTTTGGCGTCGGCCGAGGCGATCGTGCCTTCGCGCAGGTCGGCCTCGAACAGGTCGGCCCCGGTCAGATCGGCCCCGCGCAGACAGGCCCCCCGCAGATCGGCCCGGCGCAGGCTGGCCTCGATCAGGATCGCGTCCTGCATGTCCGCGCCGAAGAAGGTGGCGTTGTCCAGCTTGGCGCCCGACAGGTCCGCGCCGATCAGGCAGGCGGCGGCGAAATCGGCATCGGCCAGGTTGCGGCCGACCAGCGACAGGCCCGACAGGTCCATCCAGGCCAGGACCGCGCGGGCCCCGCCGGGCTTGGCCTGCCACAAGCGGTCATGCCGGGCGCAGATGGCGTCCAGTTCCGATTGATCGATGCGCCTTCTGGCGACGGTTTGGGCGGTAGTCCCCGACATGGTCCCGATATGGCACGCCGCCGCTTAAGGAAGCGTGACGCCTCGCGCGCTGACGGGCGCGACGCGGTCGCGACCTGCTCGAGCGGGGACGAAGCGCGGTCGGCCAACTAAACCGTCAGAAGCCCCTGGGCCTGGAGCGCGTCGGCCAGTTCGCCGGCGCTGACCCAGACGCGGGTGTAGCCGGCCTCGCCGAGGCGTTGCAGTTCGGTGGTCAGGTCGGCCTTGGCCGAGGCCGCGAACCGGGCATCGAAGCCCGCGCCGTCCTCGGCGATCCGGACCATCGGCCGGCCGGTCTCGACCCGATGCAGATAGCCTTCGTAGAGCACCGCCGCCTCGGCCGCGAGCAGTCCGGTCTCGACCTCCAGCCCGGCCTTCTTCAGCCGCTCGACCCCGCGACCCGAGGCAAAGGGCGACGGATCGACGGCGGCCACCACGACCCGGGCGACCCCGGCCTCCATCAGAAAATGCGAGCAGGAGGTCCGCCCCGACGAGCGCGCACCGCACGGCTCCATCGTCACATAGGCGGTCGCGCCCCGCGCCCTGTCGCCGGCGGCGGGCGCGGCCTGTTCCTCGGCATGGGGGCGGCCGCCGGGCGCCGTCGCGGCTTCCGAGACCACCTCGCCGTCCTTGACGATCACGCAGGCCACCGCCGGATTGGGCCAGGTCAGCCCCATCTGGCCCCGCGCCAAGCCAATTGCCCGGCCCATGAACCGGATGTCGTCGGAGGCCTGTTGCGGCGTGGTCATCCGACGGCTCCCGGTAGCGGCGGCAGTTCGGTCGCGCGGCTCTTATCCAGATAGCGGGCCGTTACCGGCCGCAATTCGCCGTCCAGATCGATCTCCAGTGGATTGCCGGTCGGAACCTCGACGCCGACGATCCGGTCATCCGGCACGCCGAACAGGTGTTTGACGATGGCCCGCAACGAATTGCCGTGGGCCGCGATCAGCACATCCTCGCCCGCCTTCAGCCGTGGCGCGATGGCCTCGTCCCAATAGGGCAGGACCCGATCCAGGGTGGTCTTCAGGCTCTCGGTGTCGGGGATGGTCTTCCCGGCATAGCGGGGGTCTCCGGCGAAATCCCATTCGCCGCCCGGGGCCAGCGGCGGCGGCGGCACATCATAGCTGCGCCGCCAGACGCGGACCTGATCCTCGCCGTGCACCGCCACGGTCTCGGCCTTGTCCAGACCGGTCAGGCCGCCATAGTGACGCTCGTTCAGCCGCCAGTCTTCAACCACCGGCACATCCTTCAGTCCCGCCGAATCGAGGGCCAGGGCCCCGGTCCGCGTCGCCCTCTTCAGGACCGAGGTGAACATGACAGCGGGATGGAAACCGGCCCCGGCGATCAGCTCGCCCGCCCGTCGCCCCTGGGCCTCGCCCTCCGCCGTCAGGTCGACGTCGACCCAGCCGGTGAAGCGGTTGTCCAGGTTCCACTGGCTCTGGCCGTGGCGCAGCAGGATCAGGCGAGGCATTCGGGTCTCCGGGGGCGTCGGTCTTTGGGGTAGGCCGGGGGTCCGGACCGGTCAAGGTTCTCGCGCGGGTGCGAAAGTGGTGCCAACAGCGCCGGTCCGGCGTTGTTGTGGGCCGCTGGCCCGCTGTCTATACGCAGGCGACCCCGTTCCCAGGATCCGATCATGATCAAGCCCCGCCAGGACCTTCGCCCGAACACGGCCGACTATGAGACCGTGCCGCTGGTGAAACCGACCGGCTTTCGCGAATACGACGCGCGCTGGATCCTCGAGAAGGAGATCAATCTGCTGGGCATCCAGGCGCTCGGTCTGGGGCTGGCGACCTATGTGCACGAGATCGGGCAGCGGCCACGCATCGTGGTCGGGCATGATTTCCGCTCCTACTCACTGTCGGTGAAACAGGCTCTGATGCTGGGCCTGCTGGAAGGCGGGATGGAGGTGCTGGACATCGGCCTGGCCCTGTCGCCGACGGCCTATTTCGCCCAGTTCTCTCTCGACGCGCCTTGCGTGGCCATGGTCACGGCCAGCCACAACGAGAACGGCTGGACCGGGGTCAAGATGGGGGCCCAGCCGCCGCTCACCTTCGGCCCCGACGAGATCGGCCGGCTGAAGACGATCGTGCTGGAAGGCCAGGGCGTGGCGCGCGGGGGCGGAATCCTGACGCGGGTCGAGGGCTTCCGTGAACGCTATCTTGAAGAGATCACCGAGAAGGTGAAGCTGACCCGGCCGATCAAGGTGGTCGC
>JBBQTX010000207.1:0-4105 GCA_038234475.1 Caulobacterales bacterium
ACCAAGGCGAGATCACCGTGAGACTGGATCGGTCGGCGCACGGCGTCTGCATCCGGGTGTCCGACACCGGTTGCGGCATCGAGCCGGCGGTGTTGCCCGGCCTGTTCGAGGCCTTCGCCCAGGGCGACGCCTCGATCCGCCGCAGCCATTCCGGGGCCGGCCTCGGGCTGGCCCTCGTCGCGCGCCACGCCCGGCGTCTGGGTGGGCGGATCGACGTCGACAGCCGTCCTGGCGAAGGCTCCACCTTCATTCTGCACCTGCCGCTGGAACGGGCGCCTGACGCGCCGCTCGAGGTGGAGCCCACGTCAGTCGAAGTCGCCAATGAGCCGTGCCGGCCACCGTGTATCCTGGTCGTCGACGACCATCCCGTGAACCGGGAAGTCGCCCGCATCATGCTGGAAGCCTTCGGCTGCGAGGTGGTGGAGGTCGGCGACGGACAGGAGGCGGTCAACGCCGTGGCGCGCCAGCCGTTCGACCTGGTCCTGATGGATGTCCGCATGCCGGGAATGGACGGGCTGGAGGCGACACGCCGCATCCGCGCCCTGTCTCATCCGCACGCGGCCGTGCCCGTCGTCGCCATGACCGCCGACGCCATGCCCGAAGACGTGGCGGGCTGTCTGGCTGCGGGGATGAACGCCCACATGGCCAAGCCGATCAGCCAGGCTGGCCTGTTGGCCATGGTCAACCGGGCGCTCTCGGATGACCTGCCAGCATTCGTGTTGGCCCCGGCCGCGATCGGCGAGGCCCGCGCGGCCTAGCTTGCGCAAGCGCCCAGGAACGGAAACCGTTCGGCCCAGAAGTCCTGGCGCTCCGGCAGAGCGTCGACCCGTCGCATCACCTCGCCCATCCGTGGCGCGACCCGGTGGAATCGCTGGCGGTGCGGGGTCCAGCGGCCGGCGACGGCGAGATACAGGTCCGCACGGTCGGCCCGTCACCCAGAAGGAAACGCGCCGGCGTGACCTGGCTCTCCATTGTCGCCCGCCAACCGCGAGGGATCGTCCCTGACCCAGTATATCGAATAGGTCGAGGCAGGCACGAACGTTATCCAGCGCAGGAATCGCGCCCGGCGCGGATCGCCCGGCTCAGGCCCCAGAGCGGCCCCCCTCCGGGTATTGCTCGGCCAGCCAGATCAGGACGGCAACGCTCTCGGCTATGGTTTCGCCGTCGAGCGTGACCAGAGCGGGAATCTGCCGCATCGGATTGACGCTGGCAACCTTGTCGCGTTCGGCGTCGCCCTCCCAGGTCACGGCCTCGATCGCCTCGATCGGCGACCCAGCCGCCTGAACGGCCATCGAGACCGGCCTGTGGCGACGCTTCGGCCGAACCCTGACGGTGGTGGTGGTCGACATGTGCGGCTTTTCGCGCCGGGCCCGCAACGACGGCCTGACCGCCGCGCGCAACGCCCTCGCCTCGCTGCGGGCCGTGGCCGACCAGCCGATCGATATCTCGGTCGGCATCGACCGCGGCCAGGTCCTGCTGCTCGACGGGAACGGCCTCTATGGCGATCCGGTCGACACCGCCAGCAAGCTGGGCGGGGACATGGCCCGGCGCGGCGAAATCCTGCTGATCCCCGCCGTGGCCGCCGACCTCGCCGACGCATCCGGCCTGCGCCCCGTGTCGCCGAGCCTGTCGGGCGAACCCTTCGCCGCGTTCACCGACCCGCCGGAATAGGCGAGATCAGGCCCGCTCCACGCACATGGCCACGCCCATGCCGCCGCCGATGCACAACGTCGCCATGCCCTTCTTCGCGTCCCGCCGCTTCATCTCGTGCAGCAGGGTGGTCAGGATGCGGGCCCCCGAGGCTCCGATCGGGTGGCCGATGGCGATGGCCCCGCCGTTGACGTTGACCTTGGCCGGGTCGAGGCCCAGTTCGCGCAGCACGCACAGGCTCTGGGCCGCGAAGGCCTCGTTGGATTCGACCAGATCGAGGTCGGCGACGGTCCAGCCGGCCTTCTCCAGCGCCTTGCGTGACGCCGGGATCGGGCCGGTGCCCATCAGCGCCGGATCGACCCCCGCCGTGGCCGAGGACACGATCCGGGCCAGCGGGGTCAGGCCCCGGGCCTTGGCGTCGTCCGCGCTCATCAGCACCAGCGCCGCCGCCCCGTCGTTCAGCCCCGAGGCATTGGCCGCCGTGACCGAGCCCTCCTTGGTGAAGGCGGGGCGCAGCTTCTCCATGGCCTCCAGCGTCGCCCCGTGGCGGATGAACTCGTCCTTGTCGACGACGGTGTCGCCCTTCCTAGAGGCGATCGTCACCGGCACGATCTCGTCGTCGAACCGCCCCGCCTTCTGCGCCGCCTCGGCCTTGTTCTGGCTGGCCACGGCGAAGGCGTCCTGGTCGGCGCGGCTGATGTGGAAGCTGTCGGCCACATTCTCGGCGGTCTGGCCCATATGATAGCCGTTGAAGGCGTCCCACAGCCCGTCCTTGATCATGGTGTCGATGAAGCCGAGATCGCCCATCTTCTGACCGGTGCGGAGCTGCTGGGCATGCGGGGCCTGGCTCATACTCTCCTGACCGCCGGCCACGACGATCCTGGCGTCGCCCAGGGCGATCTGCTGGGCCCCCAGCGCCACGGCGCGCAGGCCGGAGCCGCAGATCTGGTTCAGGCTCCAGGCCGCCGCCTCTTTCGGAATGCCTGCCCCCATCGCCGCCTGCCGCGCCGGGCCCTGGCCCGCCGCCGCCTGCAACACATGACCGAGGATCACCTCGTCGACCTCGGCCGCAGCGACCCCGGCCCGCTCCAGCGCCGCCCGTATGGCGATCTCGCCCAGTTTGGACGCCGGCAGGCTGGACAGGCCGCCGAGGAAGGACCCGACCGGCGTGCGCGCTGCGGAGACGATGACGACTTCGATGGACATGGAGCGACCTTCCGATACCGGCCACGGGCGTCGCGGGGGCGCCGGACCATGGACAACAAAACCTCACCGCCGGGCCGGGATATTAGGCCGGGCGAAACCAATCGTGACGTTTGTGCCGCATCCCGAAGCCTTCGTCACCCATGTCCGCTCCGTTCAGTGAATGGTCACCCGGCCGCCCTATATCTGCCGGAACAAAAACAGGGCGGAAGGCTTGATGGTGGCCATGCTCAAGCGATTGAAGAACGTGTTCGTTCAGGTCTGCGTGCCCGACGAACAGGACATGATGGAACACTACCGGACCCCGGCGGAAAAGACCGCCGACCTGGTCGTGCATGTGGTCGGCCTGACCCTCGCTGCGGTCGGCGGCATCGTCCTGGCCGTGCTGGCGGCGATCTATTCCGGCATCGGCGCGGTGGTGGCCACGGCCGCCTA
Organism: Caulobacterales bacterium; assembly: GCA_038234475.1. Taxonomy (GTDB): domain Bacteria; phylum Pseudomonadota; class Alphaproteobacteria; order Caulobacterales; family Caulobacteraceae; genus Brevundimonas. Next base: position 3,289 of record JBBQTX010000207.1, read on the forward strand.
TGCCCTGTGCCTGATCGCCATGCTGGCTGTCTCGACCATCTACAATCAGGCCCGCCCCGGGGCCGCCCGCCCGATCCTGCGTCGTATGGACGAGGCGGCCATCTTCCTGATGATCGCAGGCAGCTATACCCCCTTCACCACCCAGCGGTTCGAAGGCAGCTGGGCCGTCGGCTTTACCCTGCTGGTCTGGGGTGTGGCCCTTGCCGGGGTGTTTACCAAACTGGTCGCCCCGCGCATCTCCGATGCTTTCTGGAGCGCCGTCTATATCGGCTTCGGCTGGCTGGCCGTGATCGCGCTCAAGCCGTTGATGGACACCGTCCACCCCGTGGCCCTGGGCCTGCTGGTGCTGGGCGGGCTGATCTACACCGCCGGCGTCTTCGTCTTCATCAGCCCGCGGGTGAAATTCCGCCGGGCCATCTGGCACGGCTTCGTCGTCACCGGGGCCACCGTCCACTGGGCCGCCGTCCTCGTCGGCGTGGTTCTCGCCCCCGCCGCCCTCGGCTGATTTGCCAGCGGCTTCGCGCTGCGGGATAGTGTGCGCAATGCAACAGAACTGGGGCAAGGCGTGGCCGACAAGAAGTCCGGTGCCGGCGAGACCGTCGTCATCAAGAAATACGCCAACCGGCGGCTCTACAACACCTCCACATCCGCCTATGTCACGCTCGAGGACCTGGCCCGAATGGTCCGCGAGGGCATCGATTTCGTCGTCTTCGATGCCAAGACCAACGACGATCTGACGCGTCAGATCCTGACCCAGATCATCTTCGAGGAAGAAAGCCGCGGCGAGGCCCTGCTGCCGGTCCAGTTCCTGCGCCAG
>JBBQTX010000208.1:0-4092 GCA_038234475.1 Caulobacterales bacterium
AGCCAGCACCGGGTTCCCCGCGTCGCGGGCGGCCTGGACGCCGGGCGATGTCGACGCCGAAGCCGCCGGATCGGCGCTGAGCGTGGCGAGCAGTGCCACGGCGATGACGGCGATGGCAGTTTTCATGAGGTCGCTCCCGGATCAGCAAGGAGTGCAGCGGAGCCGGAGCCTTGCGTCAACCACAGTAGGCGAAGAACCGCTCGATGTTGTTCGCTGACGCGGTGTGCGGCGCATAGGCACGACGCTCTCCGTCCTGCCATACGGCCAGCCAGCCGAGGCTACGAAAGCGCTGGAATACCGGTTCATCGGCGCGGGCGTTGGCGGTCAGGAAGACACCGTCGTGAAGTTCGGACGGCTCGGAGCGGGCGACGAACCGCGCAGTCTCGCCGCCGGCCTCAAGATGAATCTCCGCCTTGGCGTCGGGGGCCCCGATGGCGCTGAGCGCCAGCCTGCCGCTGCCCTGTTCGTTCTGACCGGCCTGGCGCTCGGTGCCGCAGCCTGTTCGACGGTAAACCCCGTGACCACGGTAGCCGCTTCCACGCCATCGGCGTCCAGTCCCGCGCCGGTCGCCGGCTATGACTGGTTTTACTTGGAGGAAAGCCGGGAGGCCCGGCTGGCCTACGGCCTTGCCGAAAGCGACGACCTGCGGCTCGGTCTCGACTGCGAACAGGGCAGCGGGCAGTTGACGCTCAGCGCCGTCGGTGCGCCCGGCACCAAGGCGGAAATCCATGTCGAAGCCGGCGGCGAGACCGCGCGGTTCGCCGCCCGCTCCGAGCCGTCCCAGCTTCACGACGGCGTCTTCCTGACCGCCAGCGCTCGCGCCGATGAACCGGTGTTCCAGCGCTTCCGCCGCCTCGGCTGGCTGGCCGTGTGGCAGGACGGAGAGCGGCGCGCCTATGCGCCGCACGCCGCCTCGGTCGACAATATCGAGCGGTTCTTCGCCTACTGCGGTTGACGCAAGGCTCCGGCTCCGCTGCACTCTTTTCAGATCCGGGAGCAACCTCATGAAAACCATCATCGCCGCCAGCGCCCTGGCGCTGCTCGCCGCGCTCAGCGCTTCGGCTTCGGCTTCGGCTTCGGCTTCGGCTTCGGCTTCGGCTTCGGCTTCGGCTTCGGCTTCGGCTCCGGCTCCGGCTGGCGTCCAGACCGCCCGGGATGCCGAAAACCCAATGCTGGCCTCGATCATCGCCGACTACGAGACCTATCTGCGCTCCGTGGATCCGGTCACGGCGGGTACGGAGGGTGATCGCGCCGCCCTTTCGCGTTTGTCTGACGCATCGCGCGCCTTCGAATTGGCCCAGGAGCCGATCCTGAAGGCATTCGCCGATCGACTGGCAGCGGTCGACTCGACTGGCCTGAGCGACGACGACCGGATGAATCATGCCTTCATGACCTATGTCATCCAGCGGTCGAGGGACCGTATCCCGCTGGATACCGGCCGGATCGATGCCTTCAACTCAGAGGGTGGACCAGGTCAGGGCATGGCCTACGTCGCCAGCGGCGTGCGGATCACCTCGATCGCCGACGCGGAGGCATGGATCGCCAGGCTGGAGGCGATGCCGAAAGTCTATTCCGACCAGTTGGCCAACGCCCGTCGCGGCCTCGAGAGCGGCATGTTCCAGTCCCGCTCCATCGTCGAGAATGCCCTGACCCTGATCGATCCAGACGCGCAACTGGAGCCTCAGACCGATCCCCTGCTAAAGCCCTTCGCCACCCTGCCCGCATCGATCCCTGCGGACCGGCAGGCCGCCCTGCGGGCACGCGCCGCCCGCGCCGTGGCCGACGGTGTGATGCCGCAACGGCGCGAATGGGCGCGATTCCTGCGAGAGGATTATCTGCCCCGCGCGCCCGAGACCCTGGGGCTGGTTCATCGGCCTGGCGGACGCGAACAGTACGCCTATCTCGTGCGCGGCTTCACCACGACCGACCTGACGCCGGACCAGGTCCACGCCATCGGCCGCGAAGAGGTCGCCCGCATCCGCGCCCGCATGGACACCGAGATGCGCGCCGCCGGCTGGACCGGCGACTTCGCCGGCTTCCTGAACTTCCTGCGCACCGATCCACAGTTCTACGCGACGACGCGCGAGGATCTGCTGGAGAAGGCCTCGGAAATGTCCAAGCGCGCCGACGACCACATGCCCGCCCTGTTCGGGACCCTGCCCCGCCTGCCCTATGGCGTGCGGCCCGTGCCGCTGGCCATCGAGGCCAACTACACCACCGGTCGCTACAACCCCGGCTCGATCGAGAACGGCGTGGCCGGCGGCTATATGGTCAACACCGGCCGGCTGGATCAACGGCCGCTGTACGAATTGCCGGCCCTGACGCTGCACGAAGCCGTGCCCGGCCACCATCTGCAGATCGCCCTGCAGCAGGAGGCCGAGGACGGCCCCTATTTCCGGCGCAGCGTCGACGTCACCGCCTTCGTCGAGGGCTGGGGCCTGTATTCCGAATTCCTCGGCGAGGAGATGGGCTTCTATCGTACGCCGTACGAGCGGTTCGGCCGGCTCAGTTACGAGATGTGGCGCGCTTGCCGATTGGTGGCCGACACGGGCATCCACTGGATGGGCTGGGACCTCGAACAGGCGCGCGCCTGTTTCCGCGACAACTCCGCCCTCGCTCCGCTGAACATCGAGACCGAACTGCAGCGCTATATCGGCTGGCCGGGTCAGGCGACGGCCTACAAGATTGGCGAGATCCGGCTCAGGGACATTCGGTCGCGGGCCCAGACAGAACTGGGCGACCGGTTCGACGTCCGACGATTCCACGACGCCCTGCTGGTGGATGGCCCGCTGCCGATGGGCCTGCTGGATGAACGGATGGACCGCTGGATCGCGGACGAAAAGGCGCGCCCGGCGGACTAGGCGAGGCCCAACGCCGCCCGCGCTTTCTTCGTCAGTTTGGCCGCCACGATGCCGTGGGCGGTGGCCAGATGCTCGGCCAGATCATTGTCCGGCCAGTCGGCCGGATCATCCAGATGAACCCATTTGGCGCGGGCCAGATAGGGCGCGGGTCTGGCGCGGCCGTCTTCGGTCAGCACCTCGAAGGCGATGTCGGAGACCTTGAACGACAGGCCGCCCATGCCGCCGACGAGGGCGAACATCTTGCCGCCGACCTTGTATGCGTCGTGATCATCGCCGAACGGGTGGTCCAGCGTCACCCCCGGCCAGGCCAGGCAGACCTTGCCGACCCCCGCCCGGTCCATGATCAGGCCTCCACGCCGACACCGATCGGGCAGACCACGCCGGTGCCGCCGATCCCGCAGTAGCCGGCGGGATTCTTGGCCAGATAGCCCTGGTGATAGTCCTCGGCGAAATAATAGGGACCCGCTGGCGCGAGCTCGGTCGTGATCGTCCCACGACCCGCCTTCGACAACGCGGCCTGATAGGCCTCGCGAGACGCCTCGGCCTCGGCCTGCTGTTCGTCGGTCAGCCAGTAGATGGCAGAGCGGTAGGTGGTGCCGACGTCATTACCCTGGCGCATCCCCTGGGTCGGATCGTGGCCCTCCCAGAAGGCCTTCAGCAGGTCGCCGTAGCGGATTTCGTCGGGATTGAAGACCACCTGCACCACTTCGGTGTGGCCGGTCTTGCCGGTGCAGGTCTCCTCATAGGTCGGATTGGGCGTGATTCCGCCCATATAGCCGACCGAGGTCACCCAGACGCCCGGCAGCTGCCAGAAGATGCGCTCGACGCCCCAGAAACAACCCATGCCGAAGATGGCGGTCTGGAAGCCCTCGGGGTGGGGCCCCTTCAACGGGCGCCCGGTGACAAAGTGCACCTCGTCGGTGCGCAAAGGCGTCGAACGACCGGGCAGGGCCTCGGCGACGGTCGGCATTTCGTGGGATTTCCTGAACAGCATGGCGCGAACTCCGGTCGAAGGATCGAACCGCTATATGGGAAGCGTTCAGGCGCTTGCCGAGGGGGTCGGGGTGTTCTATCAGCCTCGCCTCGCGCCGGATCGACCTCCGGCGGGACACGCAGGCCCTTGGGCGACGTCGTGGAAACGGACAGGTGGCGGAGTGGTCGATCGCGCACGCTTGGAAAGCGTGTGTAGGTGAAAGCCTACCGAGGGTTCGAATCCCTCTCTGTCCGCCAC
>JBBQTX010000209.1:0-4075 GCA_038234475.1 Caulobacterales bacterium
CTTCGGCGATCAGGGCCTTGTCCGCCCCCGCCACGGCGCGGGTCAGGTCACCGACCGACCGGTCGTCTTCGACGACGAAGGCGAAATCGCGGGTCAGGGGCCTCAGATTGGCCAGGGTGGCGGGGCCGCGCGCCTTGGACCTTGCGCCGCGCGGCTCGGGTACGGCGTCCAGCACGATCTCGAAGGCCAGGATCGGACCGTCGGTGTCCAGCAGTTTGAGCACGCGCGGATGCACGGCGCCGAACTCGGCCATCACGGTCTTGGGCCCCAGTTGAAGCCGGGCCGAGCGGCCGGGGTGCCACCAGTCACTGTTCTGGCCCTGGACCAACTGCAGCGAGCCGACGGGGGCGCCCAGCTCCTGCAGCAGCGTCATGAGATCGCCCTTGAGGCCGAACAGGGCGTCTTCGGCGACCCCGCCCCAATGCCGCGCCGCGCGGGGGGCGATCAGGCCGGCGATGACCGTCCGCTGGCCGGTCGGGCTGTCGTCAAGATAGATGGGCCCGATCTCGAACAGGGCGGCGTCGGCATGGCCGCGCGCGGCGTTGCGGGCGGCGGCCTGGATCAGGTTGGGCAGGACCGAAGGCCGCATGCAGTCCAGATCGGCGGCGATCGGGTTCTCGACCAGCAGGCGGTCATCCCCGCCGCCGAACAGTGTGGTGGTCGACTGTTTGGTGAAGGACCAGGTGACGGCCTCGGCATAGCCCATCGCCGCCAGCGCGCGGCGGGCGCGGCGGACGCGGGCCTGACGGGGGTTCAGCACACCGCGCGACGGGGCACCCTGATCGGGCAAGGGGGTGGACGGCAGGGCGCCGTAGCCCTCGATGCGGGCGACCTCCTCGACCAGATCGGCGGGTCCCTCGACATCGCGACGCCATGACGGCGGCGTGACGGTCCATGACTTGGTCCGGACGATCTCGAAGCCGAGCCGGGTCAGGATTTCGGCGATCCGGTCGTCGTCGAGCGACAGGCCGGTCAACTGGCCGACGCGGGCCGGGTCGAAGGCGAACGGGGCCGGGTCGGCGGGGGCCTTTCCAGCCACCACGACCTCGGACGGCTCGCCGCCGCACAGATCGAGGATCAGGCGCGTGGCCAGTTCCAGACCCGGAACCACGAAGGCCGGATCGACACCGCGCGCGAACCGGTACTGGGCGTCGGAGTTGATCGTCAGCGTACGCCCGGTCTGGGCCGTGACGATGGGATCGAACCAGGCGCTTTCGACGAAGACGTCTGTGGTCTCGTCAGAACAGCCGGTCGACTCGCCGCCCATAACGCCGCCGAGGCCGATGGTTCTGGCACCGTCGGCATCGGCGATGACGCACATATCGGCATCGACCGCGTAGGTCTTTCCGTCGAGCGCGATGAGGTGTTCGTGGTCGCCCGTGCCCGTCGCGACCTGCCCGCCCCTCACCACGATCTCACCGCCCACCAGCCTGGCCGCGTCATAGACGTGCAGTGGCCGGCAGCGGTCGTAGGCGACCAGATTGGTGACATCGACCAGCCGGTTGATCGAGCGCAGGCCGATGGCCGTCAGGCGCCGCCGCAGCCACTCGGGCGAGGGGCCGTTCTTGACGCCGCGGATCAGACGTCCGGCGAACACCGGGCACATCTCCGGTGCCTCGATGCGGATGGCGATGGGAGACGGATATGCGCCTGCGATCGGCATGACGGACGGCGTCTGAAGCTGGCCGAGGCTGGCCGCCGCCAGATCGCGGGCGATGCCGGCCACGCCCAGCCAGTCGGGCCGGTTGGGGGTCACTTCGAAATCGATCACCGGTTCGGAGCCGAACACGCCCGCCGCCGGGGTGCCTACAGCCAGATCGTCGGCCAGTTCCAGAATGCCGTCGCTCGAGCCAAAGGAGTCGGGGGCCAGCTCCAGCTCGGAGGCCGAGCACAGCATGCCGTTCGAGACGACGCCGCGCACGGGCTTCTCGACCAGGGTGACGCCGAGGCCGGGCACGAAGGCCCCGATGGGCGCGTAGATGGTGGTCAGGCCGGACCGCGCGTTGGGCGCGCCGCAGACGATCTCTTTCATCCCGTCGACGGTGTCGACCTGGCAGACCTGCAAACGGTCCGCGTCGGGATGGCGTTTGGCCGAGACGATCCGGGCGACCGTGAACGGGGCGAGCGCCGCGATCGGATCGAGAACCTCTTCCACCTCCAGCCCGGCCATGGTCATCGCCTCGGCCACGGCTGCCACATCGGCGTCCGTATCGAGGTGTTCCCTCAGCCAGGAGAGGGTGAATCTCACGCCCCGGGCTCCGACGGGGTCGAGGCGTCCGACAGGGGTTTGATTCCGCCCTCGAGTTGTTCCAGCAACTCGTCCGACCCGGCGAAACCGACCTGAACGAATTGGCAGCGGACGAAGCGGCAGTTCGACATGCCGATGACGCCGGCGAGTTTCGTGCGGCTGACGGGGCGGTACAGAAGATTTCTGACGTCCGTCGTCGTGCCCATGGCGCAGCTGTCGAAATTGGTCCCGTTCATGATCGCCATCACCGCCGGACCCTCGATCACGCAGTCGGTGAAGGTCTTGCCCTCGATGGCCATCTGGCCGACGTTCCAGTGCTGGACGGCCAGCAACGGAAGCCAGACGGCCTCCTTCTCGAAGCTGGTGCGCGCCACCTGGGCGCGGCCGGCGGCCTCTTCGGGCGACATGGTTGGGGTCGAGGTCGGGGGCTGGTCGGTCATGTTCGAAGTCTCTTGATTTCCGTTCTGGCCGTCAGCCGGTGGTCTTGACCTGGTCGATCAGCATCTGCAGCAGGTCATCGCTCCCGGTGATCCCGAGGGTGACGAACTGGCAGTTCGTGAAGGTGCAGTCGCGCACCGGGATGGCCCCGATGGCCATCGATCCGCTCAGCGGGCGGAACAGCATATTGCGCAGATCCCCGCCGGTGGCACCGAAATTGGTGCCGTCGAAACGGACGCCCTCGAGCACCAGCATCACCGCCGGGCCCTCGATCACGCACTCGTTGAAGGTGCGGCCTTCGATAACCCCTCCTCCGCCGGCCTGGATGTTGGCGCGACAGAGGTCGAAGAGGGCGAAATGGCCGCCGCTGATTTCCGTCGCTCGCGGATCCATTTCGCGGGACCTGACTTGCGGCGAGGTGGTCTGGCTGGTGGTCATCATGACAGTCCGCTGGCGGGATTGGGGGCGGCGAAGGCGGAGAAGCCGTAGTGGGCCAGCCATCGGGTGTCGGCGTCGAACATGGGGCGCAGGTCGGGGATGCCGTATTTCAGCATGGCCAGACGATCCACGCCCATGCCGAAGGCGAAGCCCTGATACTCGTCCGGATCGATGCCGCAGTTCCGCAGCACATTGGGATGCACCATGCCGCAGCCGAGGATCTCCATCCAGCTGTCGCCCTGATTGAGCTTCATCTCGCCGCCGGACCGGTCGCAACGGATATCCATCTCGGCCGAGGGCTCGGTGAAGGGGAAATGGTGTGGCCGGAAGCGGGCGTCGACGTCATCGACCTCGAAGAAGCGCGCGACGAAGGTCTCCAGGGTCCATTTCAGATGGCCCATGTGAATGTCGCGGTCGATCACCAGCCCCTCGACCTGATGGAACATCGGCGTGTGGGTGGCGTCCGAATCCTTCCGGAAGGTCCGGCCCGGGGCGATGATCCGGATCGGCGGCGTCTGGGTCATCATGGTGCGGACCTGCACCGGGCTGGTGTGGGTGCGCAGCACCTTGCGCTCGCCCGTCTCCGGGTCGGGCCGCAGGAAGAAGGTGTCGTGCATCTCGCGCGCCGGATGTTTGGGCGGAAAATTCAGCGCGGTGAAATTGTGGAAATCGTCCTCGATGTCCGGCCCTTCGGCGACGGCGAACCCCATGTCGGCGAACAGGGCGATCATCTCGTCCATGACCTGCATGGTCGGATGCACCGAGCCCTTGCGCCGCGGGCGGGCGGGCTGGGTCAGGTCGATGTGTTCGGCCAGCAGGCGGGCGTCGAGCTCGGCGGCTTCCAGCCCGGCCTTGCGAGCCGTCAGCGCCGCCGACACCCGGTCGCGCAGGCCATTGATCATCGGCCCCTGCTTACGCCGCTCATCCGGGCTCAGGGTGCCCATACCCTTG
>JBBQTX010000210.1:0-4057 GCA_038234475.1 Caulobacterales bacterium
CGAACTGCACCTCGGGGCCAAGGCGGGGTCGTTCGAAAAGGGCCAGCTCAACATCACCACCAAGGTCGGTGCCGTCCTCAAGCTCAAGGCCGACAAGGTCCTCGTCACCGTCGGCCGCCGCCCGCGCACCCAGGGCTGGGGCCTCGAAAACATGGGCGTGGCCATGGCCGGGCCGTTCGTGAAGATCGACGACCGCTGCAGCACCAGCATGCGCAACGTCTGGGCCGTCGGCGACCTGACCGGCGAACCCATGCTGGCCCACAAGGGCTCGGCCCAGGGCGAGATCGTGGCCGAGATCATCGCCGGCCATGACCGACGGTTTGATCCAATTACCATCGCCGCCGTCTGTTTCACCGAGCCCGAGATCGTCTCCGCCGGCCTCGGCCCGCTCGACGTCGAGGGCCGCGACGACGTCATCACCGCCGTCTTCCCGCTCGCCGCCATCGGCCGGGCCCTGGCCATCGAGGCGGGCGAGGACGGCGGTTTCGTCCGCGTGCTGGCGTCGAAGACAGACCATCGTCTGCTAGGCGTCCAGGCCGTCGGCCAGCACGTCGCCGAACTGTCCAACAGCTTCGCCCAGATGCTGGAGATGGGCGCGGTGCTGGAAGACGTCGCGTGGATCATCCACGTCCACCCGACCCTCGGCGAGGCCTTCCACGAGGCGTCGCTGCGGGCGCTGGGCCACGCGATCCATATCTGACGCCCGTTTCCGATGCAGGGGCCGGATACTGTTCCGCCGCTCGTCGCCGAGGAGACACGGCTGCGCCTTCAAGGCCGGCGGCAGCGTGGGACGATTTCAGACTATTCAGACGCTGTTTTTTGTGAGGCCGTCTGAATCGCCCTGTTCGCCCTACCGTCACAAAGCTCTGGTCTAACCGCCACACCCCTCTGGAGACCGCCCATGACCCGCACCCTGTTCGCCGCCGCTTCGGTCGTCGCCCTGCTCGCGCTCGGCGCCTGTGGCGACAATGCCGGGTCCCAGGCCCCCCGCAACGGCATCTGGGCGGCCGGCTCCTCGACCGTCTTCCCGTTCTCGACCCGGGTGGCCGAGAATTTCGCCCGCACCTCGGGCGGGGCGGCCCCGCGCGTCGAGGCCTTGGGCACCGGCGGCGGCATCCAGGCCTTTTGCCAGGGCGTCGGTCCGTCCACCCCCGACATCGCCAATGCCTCGCGCCAGATGAAGAAGTCCGAATACGCGCTCTGCCAGCAGAACGGCGTCATCGACATCGTCGAGATCCAGATCGGATTCGACGGCATCGTGGTGGCCACGGCCCGCACCGGCGCGGAGTTCAACCTGCGCCTCCAGGACCTGTATCTGGGCCTCGCCAAGGAGGTCCCTGGCGGAGCGGGCTTCGTCGCCAATCCGTCCACCACCTGGCAGCAGGTCAATCCCGCCCTGCCGGCCCAGCGTATCCAGGTCTATGGCCCGCCCCCGACCTCGGGCACCCGCGACGCCTTCCTCGAACTGGGCATGGCACCCGGTGCTGCCCTGATCCCGGCCATGGCGGCGATCAAGGCGTCGGACGCCGACCGGTTCGAGGGCCTGTCCCATACGCTGCGTGAGGACAATGTCTGGATCGACTCGGGCGAGAACGACAATGCCATCGTCCAGACCCTGACCCGCACGCCCGGGTCGCTGGGCGTGTTCGGCTTTTCCTTCCTCGAACAGAACCTCGACACCGTGCGGGCCGAGACCATCGACGGCGTCCCGCCCTCGATCGACACCATTGCGGACGGCACCTATCCGCTGGCCCGCAGCCTGTTCATCTATGTCAAGAAACAGCACATCGGCGTGACGCCGGGCCTGCAGGCGTTCGTGCAGGAGTTCCTGTCCGACGCCTCTGCCGGGCGCGGCGGGTATCTGCAGGACCGCGGCCTGGTACCCCTGACGCCTGAGCGCCTCGCCGCCCAGCGCGCCATCGCCACCGCAATGACGCCAATGGCCGCGCCGACGAAGTAGGTCAGGCCGCCGCCTTGCGCCTCAGCCGGGCGATCCGGCGCAGGCGGCGCCAGAACCGGCCTCGCTCCGGCTCGGGATAGGGCTGCAGATTCTCGACGAACTGTTCTGCCGAGGCGCGCCAGCTGAATTTCTCGGCATAGGCCCGCACGGCCGCGCGGTCGCACTCCAGCGCCTTCAGGCAGGCGGTGCGCAAGTCCTCGTCGATGACCCCGGCGTTCGAACCGGGAATGATGTCGATGGGGCCATGCGCCGGATAGGCGGCGACCGGCGTGCCCGTGGCCATGGCCTCCAGGATCACCAGGCCGAAGGTGTCGGTCCAGCTGGGGAAGACGAACACGTCGGCGTCCCGGAAACACCGCGCCAGTTCCTCGCCGAAGCGGGCGCCGAGGAATTTGGCCTCGGGATATTTGGCCTCCAGCTCGGCCCGCGCCGGCCCGTCGCCGACCACGATCCTGGTGCCCGGCAGGTCGGTTTCGAGGAAGGCCTCGATATTCTTCTCGACCGCCACCCGACCGACATTGAGGAAGAAGGGCCGGGGCCAGTCCTTGCCCCCCAGCTCGTCGTAGATGCGCGGCAGGTCGGGGTGAAACTGGACCGTGTCCACGCCCCGCGACCAGGGCGAGACATTACGGAAGCCGCGCTCCACCAGTTCGTCGCGCAGGGTCGGGGTCGCCACCATCAGCCGTCCGGACGGCTTGTGAAACCATTTCATATAGGCGTAGCCGACCTGGACCGGGATCGGGAACCGGGCCGAGACATATTCCGGAAATTTGGTGTGATAGCTGGTCGTGAACGGCAGCTTCCACTCCACGCAGATGCGCCGCGTGGCGATGCCGATGGGGCCTTCGGTGGCCACATGCACCGCCTCGGGCTCGAAGGCCCGAAGCCGCTCGCGGATCTCTTCCTCGGCCCCGAGGGCGAGGCGGATTTCCGGATAGGTCGGGGCGGCGATGGTCTTGAACTGGCTGGGTTCGATGACCTCGACCTCGTGGCCCATGCCACGGCACTCGGCGATGGTCCGCGTCAGGGTGCGGACGACGCCGTTGACCTGGGGCTCCCAGGCGTCGGTGGCCAGAACGATGCGCATGAGGGCCGGATGGCTCCGCCGTTGATCAGGACGAACGAATAGCCCTTCCCCCTTAATGGGGGAAGGGTTGGGCTGAGGGTGAAGGTGATGGATGATCCTACAGGGTTACGCGACGCCACCAGAGACGCGCTGACGCGGCCAATCGGACGCAGAACCACCCTCCAAGCGGCCCTTCCCCACTCGAGGGGGAAGGGAGTAAACGGGGCCCCATGAACGCACACGTGTCGCCGCCGGTCGCCCTCTCCCAGGACTGGGATGCCTTGGACCACGGCAAGTTCGCCGACGAGACGGCCATGGTGCGGGTCCTGCTGGCGCGCATCCCGCTGAACACCGCCGAGCGCGCCGCCGTCCTGGCCGGAGCCACCGATCTGGTCGAACGCGCGCGGGCCAGCGTCAAGAAACAGGGCGTGGTCGAGAGCTTCCTGCAGGAGTTTTCGCTCGGTACCCGCGAGGGTCTGGCCCTGATGTGTCTGGCCGAGGCCCTGTTGCGCACGCCCGACGAAGAGACCCGCGACCGGCTGATCGCTGAGAAGATCGGCTCGGCCGACTGGTCGTCCCACCTCGGCCAGTCCGACAGCCTGTTCGTCAACGCCTCGACCTGGGGGCTGATGCTGACCGGGAAACTGGTCGACGTCGACGAAGAGGCCCGCACCGACCTGCCCGGCTTCCTCAAGCGGATCGTCGGTCGTCTGGGCGAACCCGTCATCCGCGAGGCCGTGGCCGCCGCCGTCCGCATCATGGGCGAACAGTTCGTGGTCGGCCGCACCATCGAGGGCGCGCTGAAACGCGCCGACAAGGAGGGCTGGCTGTGCTCCTTCGACATGCTGGGCGAGGGTGCCCGGACCGCCCACGACGCCGAGCGCTATGAAAAGATCTACGCCGACGCCATCACCGCCGTGGGCAAGACCGCGAAGGGACAGGGCCCCGAGGCGGGCCACGGCGTCTCGGTCAAGCTGTCGGCCCTGTCGCCGCGCTATGAGGCGGCGCACGAGGCGCGGGTCTGGGACGAG
>JBBQTX010000211.1:0-4036 GCA_038234475.1 Caulobacterales bacterium
TCATCCTCGCCCTCTGTTTTCCGTTGGCGGCCTGCGGATCCGTTGCGAGCGGGGCGCAGCAGTTCGGGGCCGGGCTGGGTGCCGCGGCGACGGCACCGCTGGATGACCTCAACCTGCGCCGTCAGTACATCCCGACCGTGCTGCTGCAGGCCGAGGCCAATCCCTATGACCTGCGCAACCTGAACCAGTGCACCACCATCGGGGCCGAGGTCTCGCGGCTGAATGAGGCCCTGGGTCCCGATACCGACGAGCCGCCTTCACCGGACGGCTCCCTCCTCAGCGAGCGCGCGGCCGACGCGGCCTCGGCGGCGGCGCTGGACGCGATCCGCGATGCCACCACCGACTTCATTCCGGGCCGCGGCTGGATTCGCCAGCTTTCGGGGGCCGAACAGCACAGCCGCCACGTCCAGTCCGCCATACAGGCCGGCCGGATGCGCCGGGCCTTCCTCAAGGGGATCGGGATGCAACGCAACTGCGCGCCGCCGGCCGCGCCGGGCTGGTTCAAGCCCCGGGGCCGCAGCCAGCGCTAGTCAGGTCTTGTTGTTGGACGTGTGCCGGGCGTGGAAGTCGCGCCGGAAGGCCTCGAACCGGCCGTGGGTGATCGCGTCGCGCATCGCCGCCGTCAGGGCCTGGAAGAAGGCGATGTTGTGCCAGCTCAGCAGCACCTTGCCGAGGATCTCATCGGCCCGGATCAGGTGGTGCAGATAGGCTTTTGAATAGGCCTGTGAAGCCGGGCAGGGGATGTCGGGCTCCAGCGGGTCCTGATCCTCGGCGAAGCGGGCGTTCTTGAGGTTGATCGGGCCCGCCCAGGTCCAGGCCTGGCCGTGGCGGCCAGCGCGGGTCGGCAGGACGCAATCGAACATGTCGACGCCGCGCCACACCGCCTCGACCAGATCCACCGGTTTGCCGACGCCCATCAGATAGCGCGGCCGGTCGGCGGGCAGCATGTCGGTCGCATAGTCCAGCACCTCGCACATCGCCTGATGGCCTTCGCCGACGGCCAGGCCGCCGATGGCGTAGCCGTCGAAGCCGATCTCCCGCAGCCGGTCGGAGGATTCGCGGCGCAGGTTTTCGAAGGTGGAGCCCTGCTGGATTCCGAACAGGGCCTGGGTCTCGCGCGTCCCGAAGGCGGCCCTGGACCGCGCGGCCCAGCGGGCGGACAGTTCCATCCCCTCCCGGGCCCGCGAAACCTCCGCCGGCCAGGCGACGCATTCGTCCAGCTGCATCGAGATGTCGGCACCGATGCGGTCGGCCTGAATCTCGATCGAGCGCTCCGGGGACAGAACGTGTTTGGAGCCGTCGATGTGGCTGGAGAAGGTGACGGCGTCTTCTTTCACCCTGGAAATTCCGGCCAGCGACATGACCTGAAAGCCGCCACTGTCGGTCAGGATGGGTTTGTCCCAGCCCATGAATTTATGCAGCCCGCCCAGCCGCTCCATCCGCTCGGGACCCGGGCGCAGCATCAGGTGATAGGTGTTGCCCAGGATGATGTCGGCCCCGGTGGCCTTCACCTGGTCGACGCTCATGGCCTTGACCGTGGCTGCGGTGCCGACCGGCATGAAGGCCGGGGTGCGGATGTCGCCACGGGGCGTCTTCAGCACGCCGGTGCGGGCGCGACCTTCGGTGGCGGCAATGTCGAAAGCAAACGGCAAGGGCGGTCTCTGAGGGCTGGGGGCGGCCTATAGGGCGGGAAGGGAGGCTTGTCTCCTCCCCGTGCGCAGCACGGGGAGGTGGCTCGGAGGCGCAGCCGGAGAGACGGAGGGGTTCATTTGCCTGCAGCAAGAACCCCTCCGTCAGCTCGCAAAGGGCTCGCTGCCACCTCCCCATCTCCAGAGGGCGTTGGGGAGGAGACACCGGCCTGCGTGCGTCAGGCGCTGAGCTGTGGCTGCCTGCCCGTCTTGCCGGGCCGCAAGCGGATCAGCCGTGCCGGGCGTCCCACCAGCGCACAGCGTCGGCATCGCGGGCGCTGAGGTCGGGGTAGGCAGGGTTTGAGCCGACATCGGGGACGCGGCGCCACGAGCGGGCGCATTTGGGGAAGGTGGCCGCGTTGATGGTGGCCGAGATCGCATCGCCGTCGACGACGATCATTTCGGCCCCGCTCGTGCGGAAGACCTCGGCGGGGTCGAGGCCGTCGAACGCTGCCAGTGCTTCGGCCGGAAGCGACACAACCGGCCACGCATCCAATGCGCCGCCAATGGTCTTGGCGCGTCGGCTCTCTTCAAGACCACCCGTGACCACGTCCAGCACGCGACCAACCCTGGCCCACCGCGCCGCCTCGTCCGGATTGCGCCACTCGGCGGGCGTTTCGGGGATCACGCGGGCGCAGTTCGATCCGCCATCCGGATACCGTGTCCCCCAGGCCTCTTCCATGGTGAAGGGCGTCAGGGGGGCCAGCCAGGCGGTCAGGCGCAGGAACACCTCATGCATTACCGTGCGGGCGGCGCGGCGGCGGATCGCATCGGGGCGGTCGCAGTAGAGGCTGTCCTTGCGGATGTCGAAATACAGCGCCGACAGGTCGCCGGCGCAGAACTCCAGCACCGGGCGGACCACGTCCTGGAAGCGGTAGGTATCGTAGGCCCCGCGCACCTGCAGATCGAGCTCCCAAAGACGGTGCAGGATGAACCGTTCCAGCGGCGGCATGTCGGCATAGTCGACGCGCTCGGCCTCGTCGAAATCGGCCACGGCCCCCAGCAGGTAGCGGACAGTGTTCCTCAGCTTGCGATAGGCGTCGACCGTGGTCTGGAGGATCTGCTTTCCGATCCTCTGGTCCTCGGCATAGTCCACAAGCGCGACCCACAGGCGCAGGATGTCGGCCCCGGATTCCTTGATGACGACAGCGGGGTCGGTGGTGTTGCCCCGCGACTTGGACATCTTTTCCCCGTTCTCGTCCTGGGTGAAGCCGTGGGTCAGGACGGCATCATAGGGGGCGCGGCCGCGGGTGCCGGAACCTTCGAGCAGGTTGGACTGGAACCAGCCGCGATGCTGGTCCGAGCCTTCCAGATACAGGTTCGCCGGCCAGTGCGACGGGCGGGCTCCACTGTAGCCGTGGCCAGGGTCGCGGGTCTCCAGCGCAAAGGCGTGGGTGCAGCCGGAGTCGAACCAGACGTCGAGGATGTCCTCGATCTTCTCGTAGCCGGCCGGATCGTGCAGGCCGAGGAAGTCGCTGTCCGGCTTGGTGTACCAGGCGTCGGCCCCGCCCGCCTCGATCGCGGCGACGATACGGGCGTCGACCTCGGGGTCATGCAGCGGATGGCCGGTGTGTTTCTCCACGAACATGGCGAGCGGCGTGCCCCAGGCGCGCTGGCGGCTGACCAGCCAGTCGGGGCGACCCTCGACCATGGAGCGGATGCGGTTCTTGCCGGCGGCGGGATGGAAGTCGGTCTGGTCGATCGAGGCCAGGGCCGTCTCGCGCAGGGTGTCCCCGTCCGCGTGATCCAGCGGCCGGTCCATGCGGATGAACCACTGGGGCGTGTTTCTGAAGATCACCGGGGCCTTGGAGCGCCAGCTGTGGGGATAGGAATGCTCCAGCCGGCCACGGGCCAGCAGGGTCCCGGCCTCGATCAGTTTTTCCATGACGGAGGGGTTGGCCGAACCGAACTTGCCGGTCTTCTTGCCCTCGGTCTCCAGCACCTTGAGGCCGGCGAACAGGGGCACGCCGGGATAGTAGGCCCCGTCGGGATCGACCGTGTCGGGCACCTCATGATGACCGTGGGCCTTCCAGACGTCGTAGTCGTCGGCGCCGTGGCCCGGCGCGGTGTGGACAAAGCCGGTGCCCGCGTCATCGGTGACGTGGTCGCCGTCCAGCAGGGGCACGTTGAAGCGGTAGCCGTCGTCGAGCTCGGCCAGGGGGTGGGCGCAGACGAGGCCGGACGGATGGATGTCATCCAGCCGGGTCCAGGTGGCGATCTTCGCGGCCCTGAACACCTCTTCGGCCAGCTTGTCGGCGAGGATCAGCCGGTCGCCCTGTCTGGCCCAGGGCTGGAACTCCAGCCCCTGTTCCATCGACTGGACCTCATACAGGCCATAGGCGATCTCG
>JBBQTX010000212.1:0-4032 GCA_038234475.1 Caulobacterales bacterium
ACAGAGTTCGAACCAGCCTGCAAAACGCGGCGCGGCTCCCAAATCCGGTGGAAGTGCACGCGCGCCGCGCAACACTTCTTTCGTTCCGGGGAAGATGGCGGCGATCGGCAAGCTGGACCTGTCGCCCCGCGCCGTCATGATTTCGATCGCCGCCGGCGTCGTGGTGCTGGCGGCCGTTCTGGCCACGGGCGCCCGGGCCGAGCGCATCGGCGCCTCGGTCCGCCAGGGCGTGGACGGCATGACCGCTGGCCTCGGCCTGAAACTGGAAAAGGTCTCCATCGAGGGCGAGTCGCCCGAAGCCAACGCCGCCATTCGCCGTGCGGTCCAGCTGTATGCCGACCAGCCGATGACCTCGATCGACCTCGAAGCGGTGCGCAAGAGGGTCGAGACGGTCGGCTGGGTCAGCCAGGCACGCGTCGTGCGGCTGTACCCCAACACCCTGATCGTCCAGGTGATCGAACATGACCGGCTGGCCATCTGGCAGGCTGGCGGACGCAACGTCGTGATCGACAGCTACGGCCAGGTCATCGCCGGTGCGGACGCCGGCCGCTATCCGGACCTGCCGCTGGTCGTCGGCCAGGGGGCCGAACAGGCCGCACGCGAGATACTGCCCCTCATCGCCCAGCGTCCGCGTCTGCAAAGCCGTGTCGAGGCCGTTGTGAGGGTGGACGAGCGCCGCTGGGACCTGCGTCTGAAGGACGGCAGCCTGATCCAGCTGCCCGCCACCGGTCAGGAAGCGGCCCTGATCCAGCTGGACGCGCTCGACCAGCGCGAGCGCCTCCTGGAACTGGGCTTCGCGCGCATCGACCTGAGATCGCCGCAAGAGGTTGCCGTCCGGCCCTCTACCGGCGCCGCGTAGAGTTGGGAGAGGGCAGCGGATGGCCGGTCGGTCTGTGGACAAATCTTTGGATACCAAGGGCGCGGCCAGCCGCGCCCCGGTCGTGGCCGCGCTCGATCTCGGCCAGTCCAAGGTCGCCTGTTTCATCATGAAACCCGACGGCGTGCGTCACGCCGATCGTACCATCCGGGTGGCCGGGGCCGGCCATGTCCAGTCGCGCGGCGTGCGGGGCGGCGGCATCGTCAATATGGACGAGGCGGCCCAGGCCATCGGCCATGCCGTCGAACGCGCCGAACGGGCGGCCGGCTGTCCAGTGTCCGGCGTGGTGGTCACGACCGCCATCGGCCAGATGGGCAGTCACCGGGTCAAGGCGCGGGTCTCGCTCGGCGCCAATCCGGTCGGCGACGCCGATCTGGCGCGCGCCATCGCCATGGCCCTGGCCCAGATCCGCCTGCCGAACCGCCGCCCGATCCATGTCCTGCCGATCGCCTGGTCGGTCGATGGGGCGAGGGGCGTGCACGATCCGCGCTCGATGAAGGGTCAGTCGCTGGGCCTCGACCTGCTGGTCGTCTCCATGGCCGAGAGCGCCTTCAACAGCCTCAGCCATTGCCTGGAGCTGGCGCACCTCGATCTTCAGGGCGTGGCCGCCGCGCCTGTGGTGTCGTCGCTGGCGGCGCTGGAAGACGACGAGATGGACCTCGGCTGCGTCTGTATCGACATGGGTGGCGGCTCGACCTCGGCCGCGGTCTGGGGCGGACGGTCGTTGCTGCATATCGAATCGCTGAAGGTGGGCGGCGACATTGTGACCGCCTACATCGCCCGGGGGCTGTCGACGTCACGCGCGGGGGCGGAGCGGCTCAAGACCCTGCACGGCTCGGCCATGGCCGACGCCCACGAGGACCGCGAGATGCTGGAGGCCCCGCCGCGCGGCGAGGACCCGTCGGCCGGGCCGATCTTCGTTCAGCGCGCCATGTTGAAGACCGTCATCGCCCCGCGCGTCGAGGAGACGCTGGAGCTGCTGCGCGACCGGCTGCGCAACGCGGGCGTGGGCCTCGAGCCCGGCGCCGGTCTGGTGTTGACCGGCGGCGCCAGCCAGTTGAACGGGGTGCGCGAACTGGCGGTGCGCGTGTTCGATCGCCCGGTGCGGCTGGGCAAGCCCCAGCGCGCGCCTCACCTGGCGGACGCCGCCTCGGGTCCGGCCTTCTGCTCGGCCGCGGGTGTCCTGCTTCGCGCGGCCTACGGCCCCCGCGAGGCGGTCTCGGCCAGAAAGCTGATGGCCCGCCAGATTTCCGCCGCCGATGCGCCCCGGGTGCATCGTGGCGGCGTCGTGGCGCGCGCGGCGGGCTGGCTGCGCGAGAACCTGTAGAGCCTGATCGGTTGAGGAGGAATCGCCTCGCGATTGCGCCGATGCCGTGAATCAGGCGCCGGCATGAAACCGGAGCGAAACCTGAGCCCGGACGCGATCGCGTCCAAACCGATTTCGCTCCGGGCGACGTCGAGGGGTCGGAAGGCCGCCGTCGCCACGCACGAGATTTCGTCCACGTGGCGACAGTGTGTCCGTATTGTAACAACCCGTGGCCGGATTGGACGCCAAGCGGCCACAATCCCTTGTCGCCGGACACTTTGCTGCTAGCGTAGGGGTCCGAAGCAGAATCCGTCGTCCGGCGGGTGCTGCGTCTTGCATTCATTATTCGGTTGGGGCCTCAAAACCATGCTTCTCAAGCGCAAATACCTCTTTGGCACGACGATCCTCGCGGGCGTCATGGCCGTCACGGCTCCGGCCCTGGCCCAGAACAGCCAACTCCCGGGCGTCAGCGTTCAGGGTCAAGCGGATCAGGACGAGACCGACCTCGGCGAAGTCGTCGTCACCGGTTCGCGGATCCGTCGTGACCCGACCAACGCCCCGACCCCGCTGATCACCGTTTCGCGGCAAGACCTGCTGACGACCGGTCAGACGACCGTCATCGACTATCTGGCCACCATCCCCGCCCTGTCCAACTCGGTCGTGCCGTCCGATACAACGGGCTCGAACCTGAACGACGGCGGTCTGTCGCTGGCCAACCTGCGCTCGCTCGGCTCCGGCCGGACCCTGACCCTGATCAACGGTCGTCGTCAGGTCGGCTCGAACGGCGGTTCGCTGTCCGTCGACGTCGACTCCATTCCCCGCCTGCTGATCGAGAACATCGAGATCGTCACCGGCGGCGCCTCCTCGGTCTACGGTGCCGACGCCGTCTCCGGCGTGCTGAACTTCATCCTGCGCAAGGATTTCGAGGGCATCGAGATCGACGCCAACTACGGCATGATCAACCAGGACGGTCAGGCCAACACGCGCGCTTCGGCCCTGGTCGGCGTCAATCTGTTCGATGACCGCCTGAACCTGTGGGCGTTCGGCGAATACGACCAGAACGACGAGGTCCGCATTCTGGACATCGACTGGTATCGTGCCAACCCCGGCCTGTCCGGCGTCGATGCCGACCCGGCCCCGGGCTCGCCCAACGGCCCGGTCAGCGACGGCATCTTCGACATCGCCAACCAGGTGTTCTTCAACCGCCGCCAGCTGCAGATCCTGCGTTGGGGCCAGACCACCCTGGCCAATAACCAGCCGGGCAGCCGTCTGAGCGATCCGGACGTCCCCTTCGCCACTTGCTCGACCAATCTGGCCGTCTTCGGCACCTTCGTCGCAGCCAACTGCTTCAACATCGCGCCCGGTCGGACCTGGGTGTTCGACGGCCCGACGGCGCGTCTGGCCGACTTCGGGACCCGGGTCGGCGCCACCGGCCTGAACCGCACGCTCAACATCGGCGGCGATGGCGACAACGGGGCCGACTTCGGCCAGATTTCGCGGACGCCGGAATCCGAATCCTACCGCTATGCGGCCGGCCTGAACCTGGACATCTTCTCGAACCTGCGCCTCTCGGTCGATGCCAAATATGTGACCGAGGACACGTTCGACACCGGCCAGCCGACCTTCTTCAACTTCTTCATCAACAACCAGCAAGCGGCCGACGACACAGATAATGCGCTTTCAGGAAATTCCTTCATCCTGCGCCTGGACGATACTGCCTTCTTGCCGGGTAACCTTCGGACAGCGATTCAGAATAACACGCAGCAGAATTTCGCCGCGCCGACCCTGAACGCCGACAGCGTGGCGACGACCATCACGGCCGCGCCTTTCGCCCGTCACACCCTGTTCG
>JBBQTX010000213.1:0-4019 GCA_038234475.1 Caulobacterales bacterium
CCCCGGCCGGCGCGACCGCCCGTTTCGAAAGCCGCGCGGCCCCGGACTCGGAGACCACGCTCGACGGCAATTCGGTCGTGGTCGAGGAACAGATGTTGAAGATGGCCGAGAGCCGGATGGCCTATGACGCCGCCATCGGCCTGTACCAAAAATCCATGCAGATGCTCCGCATGGCCGCCCGCGCCCCTGGCCGCTGATCGAGGAATAGCCGATGCCCGACCCGATCCCGCCCCGCAACAGCGCCATGGCCGTCGCCGCCAGCGCGCTCAAGGCCCAGCAGTCGCGCATGCGGGTCATCGCCGAGAACATCGCCAACGCCGAATCGACTGCCCAGGTCGCGGGTGGCCAGCCCTATCGCCGGCAGATCCCGGTCTTCCAGGCGCGCGAGATCAACGGTGTCACCGGCGTGATCCTCGCCTCGGTCCGGCCGGACATGGGCGATTTCCGCACGGACTACGATCCGTCCCATCCGGCGGCCAATGCCGAGGGCTATGTGCTGCGTCCCAACGTCAACTCCCTGGTCGAGGCGATGGACATGCGCGAGGCCCAGCGCGCCTACGAGGCTAATCTGAACATCATCGAGACGGCGCGGGCGATGGACGCCCGCATCCTCGACCTGCTGAAGAAATAGGGACTGAGCCATGAACCCCTTGATGGCCGCGCGCGCCTATTCCGCGATCCAGGACGGCGCCATGCCGGTCGCGCCGACCGCCGGCGCGGGCCAGTCCGGCTTCGCCGAAATGCTGACCAGCGTGATGGGCGACATGACCGCCACCTCGCGCGCCGCCGAGACCCAGATGACTTCCGCCGTCCAGGGCCAGGGCAGTCTGATCGACGTGGTCACCGCCGTCTCGTCGGCCGAAGCCTCGCTGGAAACCGTCATGGCCGTCCGCGACCAGGTGATCCAGGCCTATCAGGAGATCATGCGCATGCCGATCTGACGGCGCCCGCCCGCCAGAACGTCAGCCGGTCGGCGCCCGCCCTCTGAGCCACTGCGACAGCACCCATTTCTCGCCCCTCGTCGGCGGCAGGCCCGCGTGCAGGGTGCGCCGGTCGATCGAGCCGTCGGGCAATGTATTGGCCCACAGAAGGGCGTCGCCCTTACGCCCCCTGTGTCTCAATCCGCCCGCCTCGAACGCCGTCTCGCCGCCCTCGAAATCGTCGTTGAGATAGACCAGCAGGGTCGCGATCCTCTGGCCCCGCGCGGCCAGATCGGCGGCGTAGCCGGGCAGGGCGGGGTCCAGCCAGTCGACGTGCCAGTCAAAGGTCTGGCCGACCGCATAGTGCAGCACCTGCGTCCACTCGAGACCCGGCACGGGCAGGCCTGCGGCCCGCGCGATCCGCTCGCGCACCAGGGCCAGAACCACGTCCATTCGCTCCGGATCGATCCGCGCGGCGGCATTGGTGCGCACGCTTTCGCGTCGCCCCGCGCCGGTCGCGAGATCATAGACCAGCGCCGGTTCGGTCATCGCCTCTGCCCGCGTCCTGATCCAGTCGCAGACGGAGCCCGGCAGGAAGCCTTCGATGACCAGGATGGCCGGTCCCTCGCTCAGCACCCGTGGCGGCGGGGCCTTCATCCAGGCGGCGATGTCGATACTTTTGGCTACATCGGTCCAGCGGCCCTCCAGAAACACCATGCCGGAAAGCAGGACCAACTGCCGTCCCGCCGTCGGATGGCGGTGCTCCGCCGCCCGCGCCAGCCACGTCAGGGCACGGCGCCAGTCCTGCGGAACGCCCAGACCCATGGCCGACATCACCGCCAGCCGGTGCGCGGCGTCCGGGTCTCCGGCGTCGGCGGCGGCGACCAGGGCGTGGGGGTCGTTGGGATCGGTCGGGCTCACGCGACCGTTCTGGACCAGATTCGGGCCGGACGCATCCAGGTTTGCCGCCGGACCGGACTCAGCCCTCCAGCGACACCACCGGCTGGCCCCCCGGCATCGGCCGCGCCCGCGACCGGCCCTTCAGCCAGGCCCGGACGCGGTCCTGGATCGGGCTGTCGATCAGGGCATGGAACAGGAAGGCGAAGGCGAAGGCCGCGACCACGCCCGCGCCCCACAACGCCCACTGCGCCGCGACCGGCAGGGCGAGCTTTGCAATCACCAGATTGGCGACGCCGAACCAGGCGATGCGGACCACCTCATTGGTGATGAACATCGAGAACGACACCTGCGCCGCCTTCTCGATCCATTTCGACGGCCGGAGCGTCGGCACGGCCCCCGCCGCCAGGATGATGATCGAGATACACACCAGCGAGATCAGGGCGTTCTTGTCGAAATACTGGACGAAGCCCAGCATCAGCGCCGCCCCGATCCCGGCCCAACCGGCCAGTGTCGGCGCGATCCAGACCTTCTGCGCGAACCAGGCCAGGGCCATGCCCAGCACGAACAGCGGCAGGGCGCGGATGAAGCCGAAGCCCATCGGCATCTGATAGACCGGATAACCCAGCAGGCTCCAGGTCAGTTGGTTGGCCAGCAGATACAGGCCGACCCCGAGAGCCAGCACGCTCCACGGCCCCAGCCGGACCAGCCCCTTCAGGATCCACGGAAAGGCCAGATAACAGCCGATCAGGGCGGAGATCGACCAGCTGGGCGCGTTCCAGCCGTAGCCGCCGGGAACCCCGAACGCCTGCACCAGCCCCAGCTGCGCCGGCAGCTGGTCCCAGGCGAACCATTCCGGGGCCCGCGGGCCGACACCCATGGCCGAGCCGCCGACGACCAGCGCCACCAGGCTCAGCCCCATGATGATATGCGCGGGCCAGACCCGCAGGAAGCGTTTGGCGAAGAAGTCGCCCACCGACATCGACCCCTTGGCGACCGACGCGCCATAGACCCGCATCAGCACATAGCCGCTGTCGATGATGAAGAAATTCGTCAGCAGGAACCCGCCCCGCTCGAACACCGGATGCAGGCCCTCGGCCAGCGGAACCGGCCCGGCGCCCTGGAAGTGATGCAGGATGATCAGGCCGGCCACAATGAAACGCAAAGCATCGAGCCACCCGCCCCGAACGATGGGGGTTGTCTCATTCCGGGTCGAAATCGCGGTCCAGACCATGGAAAACACCTCTTCTGAGGCGAATTCCGCAAGGACCGGGCCGCGTCGGTCATTGACCGGGAATGCAGGCTGAAGGGGACGCGGCGCAGGGTTCCATAAATCGCACTCTGTGTGTTCGACGCCTTGACCGGCAAAACAAAGTTTGGTCCTATTGGCTGTGAATGCGACCCCGGCCATGAGGGCGGCGGTTTCTGGGGATTTGACGCCATGCCCGCACCGACCCTGACCGGCTTCGCGCCGACGATCACGTTTGACGAGAACACCGTCAACGCCACGCCGCAACTGCTGGACGCCGATGTCACCTTCACCGACCCGGACGATGATTTCGACGGCGGCACCCTGACCCTGACCGGCCTGCTGGCCGAGGACCGGGCCTCGGTTCGCAACGAGGGGACGGCGGCGGGCCAGATCGGGCTGTCGGGGTCGAACGTGACCTTCGGCGGGGTGATCATCGGCACGCTGGCGGGCGGGGTCGGCGCGACCCTGACCATCACCTTCAACGCGGCGGCCACCTCGGCGGCCATCGACGCCCTGATCCAGAACCTGACCTATGCCAATGTCAGCGACACGCCCACGGCGTCGCGCGATCTGGTGCTGAACGTCACCGATGCGGCGGGCGGCGGCCTGGGCGGCGCCACCAGCTTCACCGCCGCGACCGGCGCGGCCAATCCGTTCAACGGTATCGATGTGGGCTACTCCAGCACCCCGACCTTCGCCGACCTGGACGGCGACGGCGACCTGGACCTGGTGGTGGGTGAAACCGACGGCAATCTCAATGTGTTCCGCAACGGCACCAATGGCGCGGCGGGGGCCTTCACCCAACTGAACGGCGCGGCCAATCCGTTCAACGGCATCGATGTGGGCTTCAGCAGCACCCCGACCTTCGCCGACCTGGACGGCGACGGCGACCTGGACCTGGTGGTGGGTGAATTCGACGGCATTCTGAATGTGTTCCGCAACGGCACCGA
>JBBQTX010000214.1:0-4010 GCA_038234475.1 Caulobacterales bacterium
GAGACGGTCAACGGCCGCCCTTGGGTCAATGTCCACTCGTTCGCCGACAGCGCCGGCTGGGACGGTTTCAACGCCCAGGTCGAGGCCCAGGCGGCGGCCCTGCGCGGTCCGCAGGGCTTCGTGCTGGATCTTCGCGCCGCCTCCGGCTCGTCGGTCTATACCTCGACCGCGCGCGGCTATGGCATGGCCAACCGCATCTGGACGCCGGAGTTCACCGTCAGCCGCCAGCCGTCGGCCGGCGCCCTGACCTATCGCGCCACTCCCGGGAACCGGAGATGGTATTCCGACACCCTGGGCCGGATGGAAGCCGATCCGCGCTTCGTCCAGGAATCCATGTCGGTGATCGAGCAGACGCGCGAGATCGTGGCCGCCTTCGACGCCGCCATCGGCGCGGGCCAGCAGACCTTCGCCTTGGCCGGCCGCGCCGCCGTGCCGGACAGCGGACTGGCCAACCCCGTCGCCGGGCCGGTTGTCGTATTGGTCGACGCGGGCTGTTCGGGCGGTTGCCTGGATACGCTGGACCTGCTGGCGCGCCTGCCGAACGTGCGCATCGCCGGCTCGACCACGGCGACCGATACTATCTTCATCGAGCCGACCCAGTTGCGTCTGCCGTCGAACTTCTCGGATCTCAGCTATGGTCACAAGGCCTGGACCGCCCGTCCGCGCGGCAACAACCAGCCCTTCACCCCGGGGGCGGGCCTGACCTACACCGGCAACCCCGCCGACGAGACCGCCGTGCGGACCTGGGTGGGCACGCTGTTCGGCGGCTGATCCCGCGCTGACACCGGAGACAAGGATGGGCCGGTCAGGGGCAACCCTGGCCGGCCCTGTCGTATGGCGCGACTGTCTGGGGCGCGAAGCCTGCGGGGAAGGTCCGCAAGAAGCCAAGGGTCGAACCCTCGCCGGGCCTTGGCTGAAACTCGTTTGGTCGACTCGCGTGCAGCCAAGGCAAGGTCCGTGTCCGGCGCAAAGCGATTGATGGCCCGCGACAGGCGTCAGCAGGCCCGAGCCGCCGTCGAAACCCGCCTTCTGGAACCCTTTGCAAGCGTCGCCGTTAGGGACTGAGCGATCGACCTTGCGCCTCCCTTTTCTGGCGGCCAAGCCTCGTCATTGCGGGGGCAGGCGTGCGTTCGACCGATTTTTCTCCGACAACGCCGACCTCCATCGAAGCGCCCGCGGGTGCCCTTGACGAAGTCTGTCCCGGCGGCCTTTCGACAAGACAGGCCCTGGCGTCGGCGACCCGGGAGGTCCACGAGCGACTTCACCGTCATCCCGGCCTGGCCGCGGTCCAAAGCGGAAGCATCGACCGGCCGGGCTATGCGCGGCTGCTCGGTCGATTGTACGGTTTCCATGAGCCGTTCGAACGGGAAGGTCGGCTTGTGCCGACGCGCAGCATCTGGCTGGAAAGCGATCTCACGGCGTTCGGGACCGGTCCAGCGCAGCAGGCCGCCTTGCCGAGGTGTCGTGGTTTCCCGGATCTGTCTTCGGACGAGGCCATGCTGGGCGCGCTCTATGTGGTCGAAGGCTCGGCGCTGGGAGGCGCGACGCTGGCGCGCCGTCTCGAGGGTCTGGTCGGCCACGGGGTGCTCGACGGCCGCCGATTCTTCAGCGGTCACGGGTCCCGGACCGGCGACGCCTGGCGCGCCTATCTTCTCAGGCTTTCCAATGCCTCGCCTGCGTCGGAGGTCCGGGCAACGATCGTCGCCACGGCGCTCGCCACGTTCGCGCTATTCGAACAGTGGATCGCGGGATGGGAAAACCGGAATGACTGATCCCTCCCCGACGCGGGACCAGGTCGATCTGACCAGTTGCGATCGCGAACCCATCCATCTGAATAGCGCGATCCAGTCGACGGGCTTCCTGATCGCCGTCTCGACCGACTGGCTGGTCTCGCGCGTTTCGGAGAACGCGCCCGACTTCCTCGGTCGAGCCGCCGACAAACTCCTCGGTACGTCACTGCGAGACGTTCTGGCGATCGAAGCGGTTCACACCCTGCGCAATCGCCTCGCGATCCTGAGAGGCGAGGACGCCGTCGAGCGTGCTTTCGGCGTGCAGTTGGTCGATGGCGGCGGAAGGTTCGATCTGGCCGTCCACATGTCGAACGGCGAGGTCGTCATCGAGGCCGAGCCGAGCGAACCCGAGGGCGATCTCAATCCGTCGGCCATTGTCCAGTCCATGCTGGGCCGGCTCAACCGGTTGACCGACCTCGGAGCCCTTTTGCGAGAGGCCGCCCGGCAGGTCAGGGCGCTGACCGGCCATGACCGGGTGATGATCTATCGGTTCCATCCCGACGGCACAGGCGAGGTCGTCGCCGAGCGGGTGCGCGCCGGTCTCGAACCCTTCCTGGGGCTGCGTTATCCGGCGTCCGACATCCCCCGGCAGGCGCGTGCGCTTCTGGAGCGCAACGTCGTCCGCGTGGTCGCCGATATCGAAGCCATCCCCGCTGCGGTCCTTCCGCAACTCGGCCCGACCGGGGCACCGCTCGATTTGTCGATGAGCACCCTGCGCGCCCACTCGCCCATACACATCGAATATCTGAAGAACATGGGGGTCCGGGCCACCCTGACCATCTCGCTGCTGCGCGGCGGGCGGCTGTGGGGTCTGATCGCCTGCCACCACAAGACGCCGCGACCGGTCAGCTATGAAAGGCGAACGGCGGCGGAGTTGTTCGCCCAGGTTCTGTCCCTGCTGATCGAGACGCGAGAACGCGAGGCCGTCGCCGACTATGAGCAGCGCACCCGCCGCCTCCATGACAGCCTCATGGCCGCGATCGTCGAGAATGGCTCGACCGCCGCGAACCTGGCCGTGATGGCCGACCGGATCAGCGAGGTCGTGACCTGCGACGGGATGGCTATACGGATCGGCGACGAGACGGTTCTGACCGGGTCCACGCCGACACTTGAGCATATGGCCGATCTCACCCGGTTCCTGGACCGCAGCGCCGCCAGTCAGGTGCTGGCCGTCAACGACCTGGGCAAGGTGCATCCGCCCGCGCGCGACTATGCCGAACGCGCCGCCGGTATGCTGGCGATCCCGGTGTCGCGAACCCCGCGCGACTATCTGATCTTTTTCCGCCGTGAGATTGCACAATCGATCACCTGGGCGGGCGACCCGGCCAAGCCGGTGGAGGTCGGGCCTAACGGGATCAGGCTTACACCGCGCAAGAGCTTCGAGGCCTGGCGCGAGGTCGTCCGGGGTCAAAGTGCCGTCTGGACGGAGCCTGAATTGAGAGCGGCCGACGCACTTCGCGTCACGGTGCTGGAAGTAGTTCTGCGTCTCACCGGTCTGGCGGAACAGGAGCGCGACCGCGCGACGCAACGGCAGGACCTGCTGATTGCCGAGCTGAACCACCGGGTTCGGAACATTCTGGGCCTGATCCGGGGTCTCATATCCCAGAGCAAGGGCGGCGCGACCGATATCGAAAGTTTTGCCGCCACGATCGGCGGACGGGTCCAGGCTCTGGCGCGCGCCCATGACCAGATCACGGAAAGCAACTGGGGGCCTCGACCCCTCGAAGCCCTCATCGCCAACGAGGCAGGGGCCTATGTGAGCGGCGGCGCGCCCCGGGTTCATGGCGATGGCCCGCGCGTGATGCTCGAACCGCAGGCGTTCGCCACCATGGCTCTCGTGCTCCATGAGATGGTGACCAACGCCGCGAAATATGGCGCGCTGAGCGATCGCTTGGGACGTGTGGTAGTCGAATGGACGATCGAGGACGATGGTCTGGTCATCCACTGGCGCGAGATGGGCGGCCCACCCGTTCAGGCGCCGACCCGACGCGGTTTCGGAACGACGATCATCGAGCGCTCGGTGCCCCATGATCTGCACGGGCAGGCGAGCATCCAATACCTGCTGCATGGTGTGGAGGCGCGCTTCGTCATCCCGTCAAGGTTCGTCCAGCACGACGGCGAGGCGGCCCAGGCCCTGCCGACCGCGCCCGCTCCTGCCGTTGCGTTCCGCCTTTCTGGCGGCGTTCTGCTGGTAGAAGACAGCATGATCATCGCCATGGA
>JBBQTX010000215.1:0-4001 GCA_038234475.1 Caulobacterales bacterium
CGTGCCCGCTGTGGCGTCAGGCATCGCATAGACGTCCAGCCCATTGGCCAGCTCGCGATGGGTATACTGCAGCGGCGGCACCGAAATCGCCGCTGGCGCTGCGGTCTGGGCCAGGGCGGGGCCGAAAGCCATGGGACACAGTGCCAGCAACGAGGCCCCCAGAAGTGCGGCGGTACGGGTCATGGCGGCGGTTTCCGGGATCAAGGACTGAACAGTAGTCGGGACCCTATCAGCCGGGGTCCCGGACCAAAGTTACGTCGCCGTAATGATCGCCTCGACCTCGGCCCGCGTCGGCAGCGACGGCTGGGCTCCCGGCCGCGTCGCCGCGATCGCCCCCGCCGCGCAGGCAAAGGTCAGGGCGGCTTTTGCCTCCATGCCCTCCAGCAGGGCGACACAGATGGCCCCGACAAAGGCGTCGCCCGCCCCGGTCGCATCGACCGCCTCGACCCGCGGCGGCGTGGCCCGGGCCAGTTCGACCCCGCGCTGGTAGAGTATCGCTCCCCGCGCCCCCAGCGTCATCACCACCCGGCCGGCCCCCTGATGCAGCAGGTCGCCATAGAATTCCGCCTCCGTCTCGTTGACGACCAGCAGATCGGCGCGGCGCAGCATCTGATCCGACACCGGCGCGGCCGGAGCCAGGTTGACGCAGACGAATCCCGTTGCCCGCTCCACCGCCGCCTCGACCGTGGCGATCGGCAATTCCAGTTGCACGATCAGCGGACTGTCGATCCGCGCCGGCAGCTGTTCCGGCGTGACCCGGTGGTTGGCCCCGGCGCAGACCACGATCTGGTTCTCGCCGGTGTCGTCGACGGCGATCAGGGCCACGCCGGTCGGCTCGGCCAGATCGGTCCCGACCCCCGACAGATCCAGCCCGTACGTCATCAGCAGGGCCATGGCCGCGCCCGCCATCTCGTCGTCTCCGACGGCGCCGATCAGGCTGACCTCCGCCCCCAGGAGCCGCGCCGCCAGCGCCTGATTGGCCCCCTTGCCCCCCGGATGCCGCGCCAGCGTCGCCCCCGTCACCGTCTCCCCCGCGCGCGGCAGGTGGGCGGCACGGGCCACGAAATCCAGATTGATCGAGCCGACGACGGTGATCCTCAAGACGTCCCCCGATCAGAACAGGCGCGAGACGCCTTGGCCTGCGGCGGGATCGGCCGGCGGCGCTCCGCCGGGTCCGATGGCGTAGGTCTGGGCCCGACTGCGTCCGCCGATCACCGCCACCGGGGCGACGATCTCGGGCCAGAGGCGCATCACGGCCACCGACGTCCCGCTCGGGCAGAAGGCGCCAGCCTCCGGATAGCGTTCAAACACCATCTGGTTCAGCCGCTCGACCTCGGCCGGGTCGATGACCTCGGCGGCCCGACCGGCCATCGACACACCGACGGTGTCAGCGTCGGGCCCTTCAGGCCGGATCGCGACGGAGACCCGGGGGTCCGCCTGGATGTTGCGGAATTTCTGGCTCTCGCGGGCGATCACGAAATACAGTTTCAGCCCTTCGCTGACATAGCCGATCGTCGTGACCTGCGGCCAGCCATCGGGCCGGTTGACGCCCAGGGCCATCAGTCGCGCGGACCCCAGCAACTCAGCCACCGCCGCGACCGCGCCGCCATGGATGGGTGTGGTCTCTTTCGTCGCCGTCATTGCGGACCTCCTCCGGTTCGCGCTCCATGGACAACGCACGGTGCGCGCAGACGGTACCCTTATAGCCCTCGCCTCAGCCGCGCCGCCAGACCATCAGCCGTTCGAGCCCCTGAAGCCGACGGCCTCCCCGATCAGGTCGAACACCCCGTCCGCGTCCGCTGACATCGCCCAGCGATGGCTCAGCGCCCCCGTGACGCCCTCGCGAAACTCCACCGCCGTGTGGCCGCGCGTCAGTTCGCTGACCGTCTCCACCGCGATCCGGCACGGTGCCAGCTCGAACAGCGCCGGCCGCAGCAGCCAGGCCACCGGACACGGATCATGCACCGGCGGCGCATCCCAACCGACGATCTCCCGCTCGATCCGCTGCGAGAACCGCATCATCGAGGCGACGACATCGCCCGACGCCGTCCCCACCGCCTCGAGCGCCAAGATCCGTGCCTCGGTCGCCCGCACCTGATGGGTCGCGTCCAGACCGAACATCACCACATCGCAGCCGCTCGCCAGCACTTCGGCCGCCGCCTCCGGATCGGCCCAGATGTTGAACTCGGCCGAGGCGGTGATATTGCCGCCCTCCGACCGCGCCCCGCCCATCACCGCCACCGGCCCCAGCCGTCCGGCCAACGCCGGCTCCTTGCGCAGCGCGAGCGCCAGATTGGTCAGCGGCCCCAGCACAGCCAGCGCCACCGATTTCGCCGGCCGTCCCATCACCCCGGCGACGATCGCCTCGGACGCCGGACCCTCCGCACATGGTGCCGCCGGCTCGAACGGCACCATATCGCCCAGCCCCTCGCCGCCATGGAACTCGCCCGCCCCCGCCGGCTCGCGCCGCAGCGGCCGGTCGGCCCCCATGAACACCGGCACGTCCTCGCGCCCGGCGATCTGCCGCAACATCCGCGCATTCCGCGCCGTCTTCACCACCGGCACATTTCCGCCCACGACCGTGATCGCCAGCAGCTCGAATTCGCTCGCTCCGAAAGCGAGCATCAGGGCCACGGCGTCGTCCACGCCGGGATCGCAATCGATGATGAGGGCTTGACGAGTCACGCAACGACGTTTGAAGCGGGCCGCAGGGTTAGGCAACCACACTCCGCTCGTCCCGGCTTTCGCCGGGATGAGCGGAACTCAGGCGCACCGATCCACGCACGCCTGCGCCAGCACCTCCGCCGAATCCACCAGCGGCACGGACACATCCTCGGCCCCCAGCAGCAGCGGCACCTCGGTGCACCCCGCGATCACCACCTCGGCCCCGCCGGCGACCAGAAGCGCGGCCAGCCGGCGCATCTCGGCGCGCGGGGCTTCGCCGACGTCGCCGCGCTTGACCGCATAGACACAGGCCATGAAGGCCTCCCGACTGGCCCCGCTCAGGCGCACGATCCTGGCCCCCGTGCCCTGCAGCGACCGGGTGTAGAGCGCCTCGCCGCCCGGGGTCGCCAGCACGCCGATCTTCTTGGCCCCGCCCGCCGTCGCGGCTTCGGTGGTCTCGGCGATCATGTCGATGAAGGGCAGGCCGACCTTGCGGATACCCGCCGCCTGTCCGTGAGCGGTGTTGCACGGCATGGCCAGCACCTGGGCTCCCGCATCCCTCAGCCGCATCGCCATCCGGCCCAGCGTCGCCTCGGCGGCGTCGGGCGCGCGGTTGCGGTCCGGCACCTGCGGATTGATGTCGGCGATGATGCGGATGTGGTCCTCATCCCCCTGCGCCGGGGTCAAGGCCTGGACCCGCGCCAGAAACGCCACCGTCGCCGCCGGACCCATGCCCCCCAGAACACCCAGAACCTTGCCCATCGAACCCTTGAAACTCCTCGCCGCCTTGCCAATCGGCCCGTCTGCCGCCCTTATGCGCGAAAACCACAAGGAAGCGCCATGCTGACAGAAACTGCGGCCGCGACGGCTCTGATCACCAATGACGCGGTCGTCCTCGGCCTGCTGGCCGCCATCCTCGGTGCCGTCTTCTGGGCCTCCAACCTGTCGCACCCGTGGATCAAGCGGTTCTTCACCGTCATTCCGGCCCTGTTGCTCTGCTATTTCCTGCCCTCGCTGCTGACCACCTTCGGCGTGGTCGATCCCGAGGAGTCACGGCTTTATTTCATCGCCTCGCGCTTCCTCCTGCCGGCCGCCCTCGTCCTGCTGACCATCTCGGCTGACCTGCCCGCAGTCATGGGCCTCGGTCCCAAGGCGCTGATCATGTTCTTCACCGGCACGCTCGGCGTGATGATCGGCGGGCCGGTCGCCCTGCTGCTGACCAGCTGGGTCGCCCCGGATCTGCTCGGCGCGGGCCCCGAGGCCATCTGGCGCGGCATGGCCACCGTCGCCGGCAGCTGGATCGGCGGCTCGGCCAACCAGGCCGCCCTGTACGAAAT
>JBBQTX010000216.1:0-3999 GCA_038234475.1 Caulobacterales bacterium
CGCCCATTAGAGAAGCCGCTCGCTCGACCAAGCGTCTATCGGCCCCGCGGAGAGGTGGCAGAGTGGTCGAATGTACCGCACTCGAAATGCGGCGTGCCTTTGCGGGCACCGTGGGTTCGAATCCCACCCTCTCCGCCATTCCTACGAATATTCTGTTGTTACACAGCTGCTTCGCGGCACATTGGTTTAGCGGTACCTTTACACCCGACGGATGGCGAGGCTCCAAACATGACCCATCTCGGCAAACGTGACCTGATCGCGGTCGGCGTCGGGCTGGCGATCGGGCTGGTCGCGGCTCCCACCGCGGCGCAGAGCGTGTCGCTCTTCACCGGCAGGCAGGCGGGACGCGCCGTGGCCGACCACGCCGCTTTCGACGCCTTGCTGACGCGTCGGGCCCGAAACTCGCGCGACGGGGTCGTGCGGGTTGACTACGCGGGCTGGCGTGGGTCGTCCGCCGACCGCGCGGCCCTGGGTCGATACATCGACACCCTCTCGGCGCTCGATCCCCTGAGCTTGACCCGGCCGGAGCAGTTCGCCTTCTGGGCCAATCTCTACAACGCCCTGACCATTCGCGTGGTGCTTGACGCTTGGCCGGTGCGGTCGATCCGCGAGATACGGTCGTCCCTGCTGGTCGCGGGGCCGTGGAAAAAGACCGTCACGCGGGTCGGCGGCGTCGCCCTCTCCCTGGACGACATCGAGCATGAGATTCTGCGCAAAGGTTGGTCCGACCCGCGGGTCCACTATGCGGTCAACTGCGCCTCGTTCAGCTGTCCCAACCTGCCGCTGAGGGCGTGGCGGGGTGCCAGCCTCGGGCCAGGGCTGGACGCGGCCGCGCGGTCCTACGTCAACCATGACCGCGGCGTCGCCTTCAATGGTGCGGCTTTGACGGTGTCCTCCATCTACAAGTGGTATGCGGCTGATTTCGGCGGTACCGATCCCCGGGTGATCGCCCACCTCGCCCAGTACGCTGCAGAGCCGCTGGCGGCCCGATTGCGACAGACAACACGCATCGCCGATGACGACTACAACTGGGCGATCAACGCCACGCCGGGAACCTGATGACCCTGTTCAAACGCTATCTTCCTCTGCTGATCCTCGTCATCGCGGTGGTAGCGGTGTTCGCCAGCGGTGTGACCCGCTACCTCAAGATCGAGGCGCTGCAGACCCACGAGGCCGCCTTGCGTGGCTTCGTCGGCGATAATCTGATCCTCGCGCTCGTCACCTTCGTGGCTGTCTATGCGGTGGCCACGGCGGTCAGCCTGCCCGGGGCGCTGATCCTGACCCTAACCGGCGGCTATCTGTTCGGCACGTGGATCGGCGGTTCTGCCACCGTCGTCGGGGCTACGCTCGGCGCGGTGCTGGTCTTCTACGCCGTGCGCACCTCGCTGGGTGAGGCGCTGCGTCGCCGGGCCGAGGCTTCGGGCGGCAAGCTGAAGGCGGTCATCGACGGTGTCGAGGCCGGTGCCTTCGGCTATATCCTGACCCTGCGGCTGGTGCCGCTGGCCCCCTTCTGGCTGGTCAACATCGCCGCAGCCCTCGCCCATGCGCCGATCCGCGCCTATGCGCTGGCGACTTTCTTCGGGATTATGCCGGCGACCTTCATCTACAGCGGCATCGGTGCCGGGATCGGCGACCTGATCGCGCGTGGCGAGACGCCGGACGCCGGAGTCATCTTCGAGCCCGGAATTCTTCTGCCGCTGGTCGGTCTGGGCCTCCTGTCGCTCGGCGTCACCCTTTACCAGCGCCGCCGCGCCAGGACCGGAGACGCCCTGTGAGCGCGAAAACCCTCAGGGTCGACATGGCCATCATCGGTGCCGGGTCGGGCGGCCTGTCGGTCGCCGCCGGCGCGGCGCAGCTGGGCCTGAAGGTCGTGCTGTTCGAGAAGGGCGAGATGGGCGGCGACTGCCTCAACTACGGCTGCGTCCCGTCCAAGGCCCTGATTGCCGCAGCCAGTGCGGCACATGAGGCCCGCGAAGCCGCCGCGCTCGGCGTGTCCGCAGGCGCGGTCTCGGTCGACTTCCCGCGCGTCATGGCCCACGTCCACGCCGCCATCGCCGCCATTGCGCCCAACGACAGCCAAGCCCGCTTCGAAGGCTTCGGCGTCCGGGTCGTGCGCGAGGCGGCCCGGTTCATCGACGACCGCACTCTCGCCAGCGACAGCGTCCGGGTCCAGGCTCGCAAGATCGTCGTCGCCACCGGCTCCCGCGCCGCTGTGCCACCGGTTCCGGGTCTCGATGGCGTTCCGTATCTGACCAATGAGACGCTGTTTGATTTGACCGAACTGCCCCGGCGATTGATCGTGCTGGGCGGCGGTCCCATCGGAGTCGAACTGGGCCAGGCATTCAGGCGGCTGGGCTCCGAGGTCGTGATCGTCGAGGCCGACGCCCTCCTGGGGCGAGAAGATCCTGACGCCGCCGCGGTGGTGCTGGCCCAGCTTCGCGCCGACGGGGTCGAGGTGATGGCCGGCTGCCCGGCAACGCGGGTCGAGGCCGGACCGACGCTGCATATCGATTGCGACGGTAAGACCCGGACGGTCAGCGGTTCGCACCTGCTGGTCGCGGTCGGACGGAAAGCGTCCCTGGACGGTCTCGACCTCGACAGGGCCGGTGTCGCCACCGACCGCAACGGCATCGTCACCGACAAATCCCTGCGCAGCAGCAACAAGCGGGTCTATGCCGTGGGCGACGCGGCGGGTCGGGGCCAGTTCACCCATCTGGCCGGTGCCCACGCCTCACTGGTCGTCCGCCGGGCCGTCTTCGCCCTGCCGGTCGACGCCGACGCCCTGCAGGTGCCGCGCGTCACCTATTGCGATCCGGAACTGGCCTCGATCGGACTCGGTGAAGCCGAAGCCCGCAAGGTTCACGGCGATGATTTGCGTGTCGAGACCTTCGACTTCGCCGAGAATGACCGGGCCATTGCCGAGGGAGACACGCGCGGCTTCGGCAAGCTGATCACAACGAAGAAGGGCAAGGTGCTGGGCGTCACCCTCGTCGGCCGCCACGCCGGAGACCATATCCATCTGTGGGCGCTGGTGATGTCGGCCAGGCTCAAGCTCAGCCAGCTGACCGGCATGATCGCCCCCTATCCGACCCGTGGCGAGATCGGCAAACGCCTGGCCGGAAAATGGTACATATCGGCCCTGTTCTCGAACCGCACCCGCAAACTGGTGTCGATCCTGAAACGGTTCGCCTGAGAGCAAAAGCGCGCGGCCAGCGCCCAGGCGGCCCGATTCCGGTTCAGCGATACTCCGGGTTTGGATGGTCGAAACGCTCGCCCCTGTCCCATGCGGCTTTCTGATTGCCGTGCGCCGGAATGCCGCCAGCGTCCGTCAACATGCGGGCCATATGAATCAGGTTCCAGGCCATGAAGGTGGTGTTGCGTTGGGTGAATTCATTATCCAGCCCGACCTTGCCGTCGTCGCCATAGGACGGTCCCGGCCCCGCCTCGCCGATCCAGCCGGCGTCGGCCTGGGGAGGGATCACATAGCCGAGGTGCTGAAGCGAATAGAGGATGTTCATGGCGCAGTGTTTTATGCCGTCCTCGTTGCCGGTGACGATGCAGCCGCCGACCCGACCGTAGTAGGCCCACTGGCCCTTGTCGTTGAGCTTGCCGGAATAGCCGTACAGGCGCTCGATCACCCGCGTGCAGATCGACGACTTGTCGCCCAGCCAGATCGGCGTGCCGATGACCAGGATGTTCGCCGCCATCACCTGTTCCTGCACCGCCGGCCAGCCGTCGCTGTCCCAGCCGTGCTCGGTCATGTCGGGCTGGACCCCGGGCGGAATGTCTAGATCGGCGGCGCGCAGGGTGGTGGTCTTCACCCCCTGGGCCGCCATGATGGCGATGGCCACATCCATCAGCGTCTGAGTGTGCGAGATCTCGCTCGACCGCTTCAGACTGGTGTTGATGAAGACGGCGCTGAGATCATCGTAGGTCGTCATGGTCGTTCTCCTCGCGGGATCGGACCCCGGTCGACATGCACTGTAGCTCGTCGGTCGC
>JBBQTX010000217.1:0-3991 GCA_038234475.1 Caulobacterales bacterium
GGCGGATGGGCGAAGCCTGGACGGCGGAAGAGCGCGAGGAGCAACTGGTCCGGCGCGGCCGCTACGTCGAGTTCAACCTGCTCTACGACCGCGGCACCATGTTCGGCCTCAAGACCGGCGGCAACGTCGAGTCCATCCTCAGCTCGATGCCACCGATGGTGAAGTGGCCTTGACGAACCGCCTGATCCACCCCCCGACGACACCCCGGTCATCCGCCGCCTTCAGACTGTCCACCGCCCGCTCGACCAGCGCCGGATCGATCCGGTCATGCCGCCCCGCCGTCAGCGCACTCGCAAAGGCCGGGGTGAACTCCGGATGCGGCTGAATCGAAATCGAGTCCTCGCCCCACGCCAGTCCCGCATACGGCGTGAATTCGCTGCGCAGAATGACCCGGGCGTCGGCCGGTGCCTCGACCACCTGGTCCTGATGCGAGGCCGGGATGGCGACGCTGGCGGCGGCGGGGCTCATCCAGGGCTCCGGCGCCACGACTTGATAACGATGCAGGCCGACCCCCCAGCCCCTGTCCGACTTCTCGACCCGCCCGCCCAGCGCCTGGGCCATGGCCTGATGGCCGAAACAGACCCCGACCAGCTTCGTCCGGCCCTTCGCCGCGCGGATCCAGTCCAGCAACTCGGCGATCCACGCATCGGTCTCATAGACCCCCGCCGACGATCCGGTGATGATCGCCGCGTCGAAGTCGGTGGCATCCGGCCATTCGCCCGCCTGGACATCGAAGGTCTCGAACGCGAACCCGTCGCCCAGCAGTGCCCGGAACATGGCCGGATAGTCGCCATGCGCTGCCTCCAGCGCGGGCGGCGGCGCGCCGGTCTCAAGGATCGCGATACGGGTCATCCAGGCCTCCTCGACCGACCCGGTATGGGCGATCCGGCGAGACGGCGGAAGGGCGATCCGGTATGGGACCGCCATGACCGATACCGACGCCGAACCCGTTGTCCTGATCAACGTCTACCGTTGCCGGCCCGAACAGCTCGACGGGTTGATGGAGCTGTTGACCGTCATGGTCCGGGCCCAGAGGCCGATCGACGGTTTTGTCTCGGCGACCCTGCACCGGGGCCTGAACGGCAAGGTGGCGGCGGTACATGCGGTCTGGCGGTCCCGCGAAGCCTGGAAGGCGATGGCGCGCGACCCTGCCATCAACGCCGCGATGGAGCCGATCATGGCCATCGCGACCTTCGAGCCCAACCTCTACGAGGCCGGCGAAGTCATCGAATAGACCCGTCAGCCCGTCATCCACACCTCGGCCCGGGCCCCGTCCCCGCCCAGCGCCGTGGCCGCCCAGCCGCAGATTTCCGTCGCCGCCGCCTCGGTCCCGGTCGGCGGGTTCAGCACCACCACCGCGCAGCCGTTCATCCGCATCGGATTGGTCAGGGGCCGCAGCCGCACCTCCGCGACCAGCGCCCGCTGGGCCCCGGCCTGATCGAGCCGGCGCAGGAAGCCGTCGAAGGTCTCCATGTCCTTCAGCGGGGTCCAGATCGCCACCGTGGCGCGGGGATCGGCGCGGACGATGGCGGCCCCCGTATCGGCGGCGCGCTGATAGTCGTCGGGCTGTTCGAACGGCGGATCGATCAGGACGAAGGCCCCGGTCGCCTCGGCCGCCCAGTCCCGGGCCTGGTCGTAGCCGTCGCCGCCGTGGGCCACGGCCTGGGCAAACGGCTCCAGCGCCTCGGTCAAAGACGCCAGCACCGACGGATGCAGCTCGAACCCGACATAGCGGTCGTCCTCCCGCAGCCGCCCGGCGACAAGCCGCGGCGACCCGGGATACAGGTCCGCCCCGCCCTGGGGGTTGAGGCGCGCCACCTCGGCGGCCAGCGCCTCGATCAGCGGCGGCCGATCGGCGGCGGCCATCAACCGCGCGACACCCGCCTCGGCCTCCTTCGACCGCGCCCCATCCCCGGTCAGGTCATAGAGGCCCGCACCGGCATGGCTGTCGATGACCGAGATCGGCCCCTCGCCCTGCCGTCGCTCCAGCAGCCAAAGGACCAGGGCGTGTTTGACGATGTCGGC
Organism: Caulobacterales bacterium; assembly: GCA_038234475.1. Classification (GTDB taxonomy): domain Bacteria; phylum Pseudomonadota; class Alphaproteobacteria; order Caulobacterales; family Caulobacteraceae; genus Brevundimonas. The sequence continues at coordinate 2,026 of JBBQTX010000217.1, forward strand.
GAAATTGCCGGCGTGGAAGCTGTGGCGATAGTTCATCCCCTGCCCTCCCCCTCCCGACCGCGCGGGTCAAGCGGAACCGGGACCCGCCGGACCACGTTGCCGGTTCCCGAGGCGACGAGAGTCCGAAATGACGACAAAAAGACCTGGCATCCCGCTCCGGATCACCGGCTGATGGCCAACGGAACCGCCGAGGTCGCCGCACGGGCGACGGTCCCCAAGGGGTTGACCTGGTGCAGCGACGAACGTCCGGGGCTGAAGCGCACGGCCTCGGGAAAGGGCTTCGCCTATCACGACACCCACGGAGCCCCGGTCCGGGATCGAGCGGTCATTGTCCGCATCCAGGCCCTGGCCATTCCACCGGCCTGGACCGACGTCTGGATCTGCCCCAAGGCGACCGGCCACATTCAGGCGACCGGTCGGGACGACAAGGGCCGCAAACAGTACCGCTATCACGACGACTGGAGCCGCCATGCGTCCGAGGCCAAATTCGATCGCTTGCCGGCCTTCGCCCGGGCCCTGCCCAAGCTCAGGAAACGGGCCGAGGCCGATCTGAACCAGCGCGGCGTATCGCGGAACAAGGTGCTGGCGACGGCCGTTCGCCTGCTCGAGATCACCCTGATCCGGGTCGGCAACGCGCAATATGCGAAGCAGAACCGCTCCTATGGCCTGACCACGCTGAACAAGCGGCACCTCGACGTCGACGGGACGGCCCTGACCTTCGCCTTCAAGGGCAAGAGCGGGGTCGAGCACACCGTCACGGTGCGCGACCGGCGTCTGGCGACCGCCGTGCGTGGCTTGCGCGAACTCCCCGGTCAGCAGCTGTTCAAATACAGGGGCGAGGACGGCATGCCTTGCCTTGTCACCTCGGACGACGTGAACGCCTATATCCGCGGGGTCATGGGCGACGAATTCTCGGCCAAGGATTTTCGCACCTGGGCCGGCACAGTGTCGGCGGCGCGAGCTCTGCGCGAGATCGAGGCACCGACCTCCGCCACCGACGCGAAACGCAAGATCACCGTGTGCGTCAGGGCCGTCGCAGGCCTGCTGGGAAACACCCCGACGGTGTGCCGGTCGTCCTATGTCCACCCCCGGGTGTTCGAGCTTTTCGCGAGCGGCGAACTGGCGTCCTGCCTCCCCGGCCCGGACACGGCAGGGTTTGAGAAAGCCTTGATCAGCACGCTGGTCTGATGCCGTCAGGCTGTTGTCCAATAACCGCGACTGCGGGGGCTGATCGGCGCCCGCGTGGCCTCGACCCGCGAGAGGATGGCCGCCCGAAAGGCATCCGCCTGATCGTCACCGACCAGAAGCCGCAGCGAGCGAATGATCCGCGTGATGCGCAGGTGGTTGTGGTCGTTCGGCATCAGCCAGTCGTGGGTGGCGCGATAGAAGACGTCCATGCGGTCTGTCGCGGCGGCCAGGGCACACTGGGCCATGCCCGACGCCTTGATCGCCTCGACCTCGGCGTCGCTCAGCACCGGCGAGCCCGGCTCGGCTCGCGACGGCTCCCGCAGCGGGAACAGCCACTGGATAAAGTCGTGCTGGCTCTCAAGCGCCGCGTTGTCGAAGGCCAGGACATCGAACAACGACCGCCCTCGCGCGTCCGGGCCTTGGCCTTCGAGGAAGGCCACGATGGAGGCGGACGCGGGCATGGGTTCGGCTCAGGCCGCCTTGTCCCAGTTCAGGATCACCTTGCCCGACTGGCCGGACCGCATGGCCTCGAAGCCCTCCTCGAAGCGGTCATAGCCCATCCGGTGGGTGATCAGCGGCTGGAGGTCGAGGCCCGCCTTGAGCAGGCCCAGCATCTTGCGCCAGGTGGTGAACATCTCGCGGCCGTAGACACCCTTGATGGTCAGGGCCTTGAGGATGATCGCGCCCCAGTCGGTCTCCATCGGCTTCGAAGGAATGCCCAGCAGCGCCAGGCCCCCGCCCATGATCAGGGTGTCGACGCACTGTTTGAAGGCGATCG
>JBBQTX010000218.1:0-3985 GCA_038234475.1 Caulobacterales bacterium
ACGCCGAACGGCTGGAAGGTCTCCATCGCCCTTGAGGAGATGGGGATCCCCTATGAGATGAAGCCGGTGAACATCGGCCGGGGCGAGCAGTTCTCGGAGGCGTTTCAGGCCATCAGCCCCAATGGCCGGATGCCCGCCATCGTCGATCCCGACGGTCCTGACGGCCAGCCGCTGTCGATCTTTGAGTCCGGGGCCATCCTGCAATACCTCGGGGTCAAGTCCGGGCGCTTTTATCCTCAGGACCCGCGCGGCAAGGCCGAGGTCGATCAGTGGCTGTTCTGGCAGGTCGGCGGCCTGGGACCGATGGCCGGCCAGACCCATCATTTCCGCCAATACGCCCCGGCTATCGTCAAGGACCAACGCCAGATCGCCTATGGCGTCCGCCGCTATACCGATGAGACCCACCGGCTGTACGGGGTTCTGGATCGAAGGTTGGCCGACCGCGACTTTTTGGCGGGCGACTATTCCATCGCCGACATGGCGGCCTGGCCGTGGATCCTGCCGGAGCACCAGGGGCAGAGCCTGAATGACTTTGCCCATCTGGCGGCGTGGACGAAGCGGGTCGGGGAGCGACCCGGCGTGATCGCGGGCCGGGCGCTCGGCGAGGCGTTGCGAGGCAACCTGGCATCGTCGGGCAAGGCGGCTGAAGAGGCCCGCAAGGTCCTTTTCGGCCAGCGCGCACGGTGACTCTTCGTTAGGTGAGGTGACCGGGAGATTGACAAGACATTTCAGATATCTGAATCGCCGGCTTAGTATTCATATTCGCTTTACTGAAAAGATTTTGCCAATCCGCTGCTGTTAACTTTAACTTCAAACCGCAGGTATTTGATCACCCATCAGAGGACGGGGCCAGAACGGCTCCGGTTCGGGAGATATGGTGATGAACACGCAAGAAACGGCGTCGGAAATCGATCGGGAGCAGAACCTGCCCCTGCCGACCGCCGAAATGAGCGGCGACGACCTGTTCCGGTTGGGCATGATGTATTCGAGCGGCCAGGGCGGCTGTCCCATGGACCGCGTCTCGGCCCACATGATCTTCAACCTTGCGGCCATGAAAGGCTCGATCGAGGCGCGCGTCTATCGCCGCGAGATGAGCCAGGAGATGGAGCAGGACGAGATTGCCGAGGCTCAGAAGGCGGCCCGGCGCTGGATCGACTCGGGCGTGGTCAAGCTGGCGGCCTGAGGACGGACCTCGAACGTCAGCGACTGCGCCGGACGACCCGGACCGCAACCTCGTTGCGGCGCAGGGTCGGTATCGTCCAGGGCGGGTCATAGAACCAGACGACGGGGTCGCCTTGACGGACCCACCGGCTGCCGGCCAGTCCCGCTTCCAGTTCGGCCTGTTTCCCCGCGACCGTTCTCGCCGAGCCGAGCCCGGTAAAGCGCAGCACCGCATAGGTTTCGGCCGGGACCACGGCCAGGACGACTGCCGGGTCACGCGGAACCGGCAAGGTCGCCATCGTGTATTCGGACGGCATGAAGAACTGGATGGTCCACCGGTCGCCGCCGGCCGCGCCCTGGGCCACCGGGGCCGTCATGGCGATACTGCGCGATCCGCCGGAACGTTCGCCCCCTCCCGCCTGCGCCACCGGGGCGGTCATGGCGATGCTGGTGCGAGCCGTATTACCCCCGAAGATATAGCCCGCCAGGCGCTGGAAGCCGCGATTGCGCGCCGTTTCGCTGGTGCCGGTCACCACCGTCTGGGCCGCGATCCGCTCGCCATAGGTCCGGACCTCGATGACGCCGATCCGTTCGACTTCGGTGAAGGTCGGTTCCTCCGTGCCGGAGCGGACGCCGACGGTCGAACAGGCTGAGGCCATCAGGGCCGCTCCAAGGGCGATGAGTTTCGTCTTCATGATCGCGAGGTCCGTTGCAGCGAGATCGATTTCGGTCCGGGCGGTCGGGCCATCGTTCAGGACAATCCATGACGTACTCGCCGGTTCCGGCCCATGGCCTTGATGTCACAGGCGGGCGCGAAGTCAGCCCGTGCCGCTTCCGATCCCGGCAAATGCAGACAGGGGCGCATAGTCGGCAGGCTGTTTGGTCACGCGCGCCTGGATCGCGGCGAGGACGTCCGCGGTATTCCAGATGGAGCCCTGCATGACCGCGGCCCATTCCAGACCTTCGGCGACCGGGTGATCGCGGGCATAGGTGACCGCAGCCTTCGAGCCCGAGATGGCCAGCGGGGCCTTGGCGGCGATGACCTGCGCCATGTCCAGGGCCGCCATCAGCAGGGCGTCGGCGTCGGGCAGGACGGCGTTGACGAACCCCAGCCGCTCGGCGCGCCCGGCCGTCAGCGATGTGCCCAGATAGGCCAGTTCGCGGACCACGGCCTCGGGCAGGATGCGCGGCAGCCGCTGGAGACTGCCGACGTCGGCCATCATGCCGATGTTGATTTCCTCGATCCGGAAATACGCGCCGGTCGCCGCCAGCCTCAGGTCGCAGGCGGCGACGAGGTCGAGCCCGGCACCGACACAGGCCCCCTGAACGGCGGCGATGACCGGAAACCGCACCCGCTCGATCTGTGTCAATGTGTCCTGCAACGCGCGGGCGGCCTGGTGAAAGGCCTGGCGTTCGGCGGCGGTGTTCGTCTGCAATATGGCTCCGCCGGAGAAGACCGAGATGTCCATCCCCGCGCAGAAGTTTCGACCCTCGCCGGAGATGACCAGGGCACGGACCTCGCCGGTCGCATCGAGGGCCTTGAGGGCGGGACCGAAGTCGCGCCAGAAGGTCAGGTCGAGGGCGTTGGACGCCTCTGGCCGCGACAGGCGCAGATGGGCCACGGGCCCGTCCCGGGTAAGCTGGAATGCCGACATGGGGGTCTTTCGCTCCTGTCCGGAATCTGCGCCTTTGGCGGGTCAAAGCGTTTTCTATTGAAACCATGCCGGAGCCAAGTCTGATGTCACTTCAGGGAAAGACGCTGTTCATTACGGGCGCCAGCCGCGGCATCGGTCTGGCCATCGGCGTGAGGGCCGCGCGCGACGGGGCCAATGTGGTCATCGCCGCCAAGACGGCCGAGGCGCACAAACACCTGCCGGGCACCATCTATTCGGCGGCCGCAGACATTGAGGCCGCGGGCGGCCAGGCCCTGCCGCTGATCGTCGATGTCCGCGACGAGGCCTCGGTCATGGCGGCGGTCGAGGCTGCGGTCGCCCGGTTCGGCGGCATCGACATCTGCGTCAACAACGCCTCGGCGATCCAGCTGACCGGCACCCTGGCCACGGAGATGAAACGCTATGACCTGATGCATCAGGTCAACGCCCGCGGCACGTTTCTGGTCTCGAAGGCCTGTATTCCGCATCTGAAGCGGGCCGCGAACCCACACATCCTCGCGCTGTCGCCGCCGCTGGACCTGTCGCCGAAATGGTTCGGGCCGCATGTGGCCTATTCCATGGCCAAATACAGTATGAGCCTGGCCATGCTGGGCATGGCCGAGGAGTTCCGCGAGGACGGGATCGCCTGCAACGCCCTGTGGCCGCGCACCGGCATCGCCACCGCCGCCATCGAATTCGCCCTGACCGGCAAGGATGGCCTCGCCTACTGCCGCACGCCCGAGATCATGGCCGACGCCGCCCACGCCATCTTTGTCAGCGAGGCCCGCAGCCTGACCGGCCGGTTCCTGATCGACGACAGCTTTCTCTACGAACGGGGCGAGCGCGATTTCGCCAGATACAGTGTCGAGCCCGGCAAACCCCTGATGCCCGACTTCTTCGTGCCGGCGGACAGCCTGCCGCCGCCGGGGGTGACGGTCGGCTAGAACGACTGATACTGCCCGCCGATCACATAGCTGAAGCCGACGGGCAGGGCGTTGCGGATCAGGGTGACGAAATTGGCCACTTCGCTGAGGGTCGAGCGCGGCACGAAGATTATGTCGCCGCGCCGCAGGGCGATGACCTCGCCGCGTCGAGGCCGCAGATCCGCCGCCCGCATCATGCGGATGCCACCCGGACCGCGCCGGATCAGGGCCACCTCGCCCTGTTTGGCG
>JBBQTX010000219.1:0-3979 GCA_038234475.1 Caulobacterales bacterium
CAATATGAGCGGGGACGCCGAGCAGGAGTATTTCAGCGATGGCATCAGCGAGGACATCATCATCGACCTGTCCAAGGTCTCGGCGCTGTCGGTGGTGGCCCGCAACATGGCGTTCAGTTTCAAGGGCAAGCCGGTCGATGCCGTGGCCCTGACGCGGCAGTTGAACATCACCCATGTGCTGGAAGGCAGCGTGCGCAAGGCCGGCCAGCGCGTGCGGATCACCGCCCAGCTGGTGGATGGCAAGACCGGCGATCCGGTCTGGGGCGACCGCTATGACCGCGATCTGACTGACATCTTCGCCATTCAGGACGAGATATCCAAGGCGATCGTAGGCGCGCTTAAGCTCAAGCTTCTGCCGCAGGAAAAGAAGGCGATCGAACAGCGCGGCACCACCAATACCGATGCATACAACCTGTATTTGATGGCCCGCCAGCACTGGATCAGCGGCAATGACGGCGACAGCCGCCGCGATGAGGTGGTGGTGCGAATCTGCCGTCAGGTCGTCGCCCTCGATCCGAACTATGGGCGCGCCTGGGCGCTGATGGCTCTGGCCCAGGCCGAGCTGCGATTCCGCCACGGCCGGCCCGAAGAAGATGCTCTGGATTCGGCCGAACGGGCCCTGGCGCTCGACCCGGACCTGGCCGAGGCCCACTGCATCAAGGCGCGCTATCTGGCCGATGAAGAGGGCAAGCCCGACGACGCCATCCGTCAGATCGAGCTCGCCCTGCGCCTCGGGCCGGACTCCTGGGAAGTGAACAAGGAGGCGGGCCGCCTGCTCTATCGTCAGGGCAAGTCGCGCGAGTCGGCTGTCCATTTCGAAAAGGCGAGCGCCCTGATGGAGACGGACTACCATTCGCCCAGCCTTCTCTCGGCTTGCTACGAGTCCCTTCAGGATATGGATGGGTTTCATCGTTCCGCCCGCACAGCTCTCGACCGCATCGAGAAAGTCGTCGCCCAGGACCCGGCCAACGGTTCGGCCCTCGGCCTTGGCGCCGCCGCCCTGGCCGCTCTCGGTGAGGGAGATCGCGCCCGGCAATGGATCCAGCGCGCCATGCTGATCGCGCCGGAGAACCTGACCATGCGCTACAATCTGGTCTGTGCCTTGAGCATCCGCCTTCAGGACACAGCCGGTGCGCTGGACCTGCTGGCGACCTTCGCGGACAAGATGAACAGCTATCTGGTCACACACATGGCGATCGACCCGCACCTTGACGGGCTGCGCGGTGAGCCGCGCTTCGAACAGATGCTGAGCGACGCCCAAGCGCGTCTGGCGGCGGCCTGATCAGGTCCGTGACCCAACACAGAAACCCACCGATAGAGGGGACTGCGCCTCGCCCGGCTCCAGCCCTCACGGTCGCCATCGTCGGGCACCGCCCGGGCCGCATCGATGACCCCGCCGCCGTTCAGGCGCGGGTCGGTGAGATCCTCGGCCTGATCCGGGCCCGGGTGGGATCGACGTCAGCCGGTCCCGACTATGCCGCCGAGCCGCCCCGGCTTGGGCTGATCTCGGCCCTGGCCGAGGGGGCCGACCGGCTGGGGGCGGCGGCCGCTCTGGAGGCGGGTTTCGCGCTGGAGGCCGTGCTGCCCTTTCCGGTCGGGGAGTATGAGCGCGATTTCGACCATGAGGGGTCGCGTGAGGAGTTCCACGCCTTGCTGGCCCGGGCGGCTTCCACCCTGATCCTCGACGGCAAGGCCAGCGCGCGGGACCGGGCCTATGAGGCCGTCGGCAAGGCCTTGCTGGACAATTGCGACCTGTTGATCGCCATCTGGGACGGCAAGCCCGGTCGAGGTCGCGGCGGCACCCGCGACGTCGTCGAGGAAGCCGTCAGAAGGGCCATTCCCGTCATCACCGTGGCCCCCGACGGCGGGACGGCGGACCTGCTGCGCAGCCCGCCCGGCGCGACCGGCCCGGAGCGTCTGGAAGACCTGGTGGCAACACCGCTGGATGGGCTGGACGACCTGATCGCAGACCTGGTCGGGGCCGGTCCGCGCGATCAGGAGCCCGGTCCGACGTCCTCCCCCGATCTGACCCGGCCACCGTCGCGACCGTGGCATTATTCCGCCTATCCGCTGATGCTGAAGCTGGTGGGAGCGGGACCCAAGCGGGCCGGCGGCAAAACGTCCGCCGAGCCGCCCCCGCCGCCGCCCCCACCGCCAACAGCGCTGGACGAAGCCTTCGCGTGGTGGGACGGCGCGGCGATCGTCGCGGCCCAGGCCTTTCGGTCGGCGGTGATCGTCAATTTCGCCCTCGCCGCCTTGGCGGTAGTGCTGGCGGCCCTGTCGCTGTTCGCCGGCGACGCCAAATGGATCTTCGTCGTGGCCGAGGTGGCGACCATCCTGCTGTTGCTGACCAACACCTGGCACGCCGGTCGGCGGCACTGGCAGGCGCGCTGGCTGGAATCGCGCGAGGTCGCCGAGATGCTGCGGGTCTGCCTGATGTTGAGAAAAGCCGGCGTCGGTCGCGGTCTGGCGACGGGCGAGACGCTCGGCTGGAACGCCTGGTATGTGCTGGCGCTGGCGCGGGCGTCGCCGCTTCAGGCCGCCGACCTGTCCGAGAGCGAGGCCGCGTCGCGGTCGCTGGTCGCCGAGGTTTCGGGCCAGGCGACGTGGAACGAGGCCACCGCTCACCGGATGCATTTCGCCGGGCACAGGATCGAACGGATCGGCGAGATGCTGTTCGTCACGGTTCTGGCGGCGGCGATCAGCTGGCTGGTCCTGCGCGTGATCGAGCCGCACGCCGCCCACGATCTCAAATACGCCCTGACCGCCGTCACCGCCGGCCTACCGGCCCTCGCCACGGCCAGCTATGGTATCCGCGTCATCCTGGATTTCGCGGGCATAGCCGAACGCTCGCGACGCATGGCGGCGGCGCTGCGCGCGTCGCTGGCCGCCTGGAACCAGACACCGCCGAGCGCCGCCGCCTTACAGGAATTCACGCGGCGCGCGGCCGATGTCATGCTGGGCGATGTGGCGGCGTGGCGGCTGCTCGCCGAAGGGCGGCGCCTGACGATTCCCGGCTGAGGCGACCGGTTGCGCGCCTGGCTGGTCGGGGCAATGATAAGTCGAACGAGGGAATCGACATGATCGAGATGGTGATCGATGCCCGCCGCAAGGATCTGGGCGGGTTCGAGGTGGGGCGCGTCCTGCCGTTTCACGCGCGGCGCATGGTCGGGCCCTTCATTTTCCTCGATCAGATGGGACCGGCGGAGTTCGCGCCGGGCTCGGAGGCGATCAATGTGCGTCCGCATCCGCACATCGGCCTGTCGACCCTGACCTATCTGTTCGAGGGCGAGATCATGCACCGGGACAACACCGGCGCGACCCAGGCCATCCGTCCGGGCGAGGTCAACTGGATGACAGCCGGCAAGGGCATCGTCCATTCCGAACGCACCGATCCGCTGCAGAAGAGCACGGGCGGTCCGATGCACGGCATGCAGGCCTGGATCGCCCTGCCGACCGGGGCCGAAGACGTCGATCCGTCGTTCCATCACCATGGCGAGGCGGACCAGCCCGCCTATGAGAACGCGGGCCTGTTCGCACGACTGGTCGCGGGCGAGGCCTATGGCGCCAGGGCCGGGGCGCCGGCGTCCTCACCGATGTTCTACGTCCACTGGGAGCTGGCCGAGGGCGTTCGCACGGCGGCCCCGCCCGGGACCGGCGCGGGCGGCTATCCGGAACGCGCGCTCTATGTGGTCAAGGGCGAGATCGAGGTCGGCGACCGCGCCTTCCACGCAGGACAGATGATCGTTCTGGAACCGACCGCCGAGCCCACGATCAAGGCCTTGAGACCCTCGACCGTCATGGTCATGGGCGGCGAACCGGTCGGGCCGCGGGTGATCTGGTGGAATTTCGTCCATTCCAGCCAGGCGCGGATCGATCAGGCCAAGGCCGACTGGAAGGCCGGCCGCATGGCCCTGCCGGGCGAGGACGATCTGGAGTTCATCCCGTTGCCGGACGTTCCGTCCACGCCAGAACCGGC
>JBBQTX010000220.1:0-3944 GCA_038234475.1 Caulobacterales bacterium
CGGGCGTTGACGGCCAGGTTCATCACCGCCGTCTCGAGCTGGCTCTTGTCGGCCAGGACCACCGGCAGGTCGCGGCCATAGTCGGTCTCGAGCCGGACGTCCTCGCGCAGCAGGCGGCGCAGCAACACGGCGAACTCGCCGACCAGTTCGCCCAGGTCCAGCCGTTCGCGCCGTACCGTCGACTTGCGCGAGAAGGCCAGCAGCTTGCGCACCAGATCGGCGGCGCGGATGGCGGTCTGGCGGATCTCGTTGAGCCCTTCATACGAGGGATCGCCGACCGGATGGCGCTCCAGCAGGCCGGACAGCTGAAGCTGGATGGCGGTCAGCAGATTGTTGAAGTCGTGGGCCACGCCGCCGGCCAGCTGGCCCACGGCCTGCATCTTCTGGGCCTGCGAAAGCTGCAGCTCCATCGACTTCTGGGCCGAGACGTCGAACAGCCAGATGCGCCGCCGGTCGCCTTCCGGCGCGACATAGAGATGCAGCATCTTGTCCGGAAAGGCGCGGGCGATCAGTTCGATCGGCCCCGATGAACCCTCGGCCAGGCGGGCGCGGGCCTCGGCCACGCCTGCGGGATCGAACAGGTGACCAAAGGCCGCGTCGCGGGCGGCGGCCGGGCCGGTCAGGACCGCGAGGGCGGCATTGGCCTCCTCGACCTTACCCGCGAACAGATCGTCGGCGCCGATCACAGCCGAGCCGAACGGTGCGCCAGCCGCCATGGCCCGGCTCTCCAGGGCATTGGAGGCGACGGCCGGCCGGTGGGCGGCGGCCGTGGCCATCGGCAGGATCGCCTCGGGCGCGGCGCGGACGAGGAAACGCCCCTCCCCGGCCGGGCCAATCAGCACCTCCTGCTCGCGCTCGCCGATGACGACGATGGCCCGGCCCTGCTCGCCGGCGCGGGCCTGGGCGAAAGCCATATAAAGGGCCGAAGCCGACTTGCCCTTGGGCAGGCTTGTCGTCGCACCGTTGGCCTCGGCCCAGGCTCCGTTGAAGGCCAGCACCTGTCCGGTGGACCAGACCAGGGCGGCGGGCTCGGCCATGGCGTCCAGCAGATCGACCGTGGCATCGCCGAGGGGTTGGCGCGCCTCGCCCCGCGAGAAGGCGAACAGGCCGATCAGGGCCACCGCCCCGACGGTGAAGATCAGCATCAGGCCCGGCGCGCTCATCGGGTCGGCGCGGAAGGCCGGATAGGCCAGGGCCCCGACCGCCACGACGAAGCCGAGCGCCATCACGATCAGCAGCGGATCGAAAGCGCGGGTCGGGGGTGCGGTCCTGGAGGTTGCGGTCATGGTGCCTCAGCCCGAATCAGCACGGGAAGCCTCCGGCATAGTGTTCCGTATGCGTCCCCGGAGCGAATCCGGCGTCCGGCGTCCTTCTCCCGCGCAGCGGGGGAAGGAGAAGGGGTCAGGCGGCCTTGCGCTGTTCGGCCTTCTGTTCGCGGGCGGCATTGATGCGAGCCTCGGCGATGGCGTCAGCGATCTGGTGGGTGGGGCGATTCTCCGAAGCGGAACGCTCCAGAACCTCTTCGAGCGTGTCCATCAGGCGCGCCAGCCTTGCCTCGACCCAGGCCGGGTCATAGGCGCCGCCGGTCTGACGGGCCTTCAGTTCCGAGGCCACATTGATGATGCCCCCGCCGTTGACGACATAGTCGGGCGCGTAAAGCACGCCCCGCTCGAACAGGGTCTGGCCGATGTCCGCCGTGGCCAGCTGGTTATTGGCGGCCCCGACCACGGCCTTGACCGTCAGACGGTCCAGCGTCTGCGGGTTCAGCGTCGCACCGAGCGCGCAAGGGGCATAGATGTCGGCCTTGACGTCATAGATGGCGTCGGGGGCCACGATCTCTGCACCGGTCCGGGCCGCGACCTCGGCCAGCAGGGCGGTGTTGACGTCGGTCATGATCAGTCGGGCACCGGCCGCGCAGAGTTTGTCCGCCAGATAGCCGCCGACGTGGCCGATGCCCTGCATCGAGACCGTCAGGCCGGTCAGATCGTCCTGTTTCCATAACCGGCGCGCCACGGTCAGGGTCGAGCGGTACACGCCCTCGGCTGTCACGGGGCTGGGATCGCCGGAGGCCTCGGGACCGTCGTTCAGGCCCAGCACATAGGGGGTGACCTTGCGCGCCTCGGCGATGTCGGAGACCGAGACACCGACGTCCTCCGCCGCATAATACAGGCCGCCCAGGGTATCGACGGCGCGGCCAAAGGCGCGGAACAGTTCGGGGGTCTTCTGGGTGCGGCTGTCGCCGATGATGACCGACTTGCCGCCGCCCATTTCGAGGTCCGCGACCGCGTTCTTGTAGCTCATGCCCTTCGACAGGCGCAGCACGTCCTCCAGCGCCTCGGCGCTCGACGCATAGTTCCACATCCGCGTGCCGCCGCAGGCGGGGCCGCGCGCGGATGAGTGAACAGCGATAATCGCCCGCAGGCCGGTCTTTTCGTCAAAGACCGCATGGACGCCCTCATGATTCGCGAAGGACGGGGAATCAAACAGCGTCATGCTCATTCGAGCCTCTCCCGGGGTATTTTTTATTTTGGCGGCTGATACGCCCGGACGCTTAACAGGGCAAGCATGGCGGTTTCGCGTCAGCGGGCGTTGGAAGAGCGGCGGGTGGCCGGTGGCGGGCGGCGGGTGATTGGTGGTTAGTGATTGATGATTGCCGGTTCAGACGTGGCTGATTGGCTGGCACCGTTGGCAACCGCCACACGCCATCAATCACTAACCACTAATCACCAACCACCCTCAACGCGGGCAGCACCGCCCCCGCCCCCGACGGCAGCGACGCAGCGGCATCGCGCAGCCAGGCCTCGACATCGCGGTACATGGTCTCCGCCTGCAGGTCGCGGTTCAGGATGTGCCAGCCGTCGGGGTAGAAGCCGGTGCGAAAACCGGGCCGCTCCCCCGCCCGCTCGAGCGCGCGGCGCATGGGGTCCTTCTGGATCACATTGTCGTTCGCGCCATACAGCAACAGGGTCGGGGCGCGGACGTCACCCAGCCGCATCGAGGCGGTCTCCATCAGATCGACCAGCCCATACAGGGCGTCGATCCGGGTCGATAGGATGCTGTCGGGGTCGCGGCCGTTGCGGAACAGTTCGAGCCGGTTGTCCGAGGCGGGTCGAACCTTGACCGCCCATTCCGGTGCCCCCACCGGCCGTTCGCCCATGGCGCGGGCGGCGATCCACAGGCCGGCGGTGTTGACCGGTCCCTGGGTCGTCCAGCCCCAGACGGCCGGGGCCAGCAGGATGACCCGGTCGGCGTCCGGCGGCCGGTCCGAGGCGAAGGCGGCGATGGTCACCGCCCCGCCCATGCTCTCGCCCGCGACGGCGATCACGGCGCGCGGATGACGGGCGCGGGCCAGGGCGACGGCGGTGCGCAGGTCCTCGGTCATCCGCGCCTCTCCGGCCCAGACGCCGCGGCCCGGTGCCGCGCCGAAGCCGCGTTGGTCGATGGCCCAGGTCTCGATGCCCCGCTCGGCCCACCAGGGTCCGGCCAGACGGAAGGAGGCGCGACTGTCGTTCATGCCGTGCAGGGCGACAATGACGGCCCAAGGCTCGCCGTTCTCCGGCGCCCAGCGTGCCAGCGGCAGGCGGGCCCCGTCGTCCATCCGCAGGGCCTGTGCCTCGATGGCGGGTCCAGCAAAGCCTGGCGTTGGCGACAACGGCGGCTGGACCGCAGGCGTGGCGCAGGCGGCGAGCGCCACGACCGCGAACAAGGCTGCGAGGGAGCGCATCATGCCCCGAGGATGCCACGCACCCTTTCCCGAAGATACGGCAGGACCTCTTCCTCGAACCACGGATTGCGCTTCAGCCAGGCCGTGTTGCGCCATGAGGGGTGCGGCAACGGCAGGATCGACGGCGTGCAGTCCTGCCAGGCCCGGACGGTCGCGGTCAAGCTGGCCGCCGCCCTGTCGCCCAATGCCCATCGCTGCGCATAGCCGCCGACCAGCAAGG
>JBBQTX010000221.1:0-3943 GCA_038234475.1 Caulobacterales bacterium
GACAGGGCGATCTGGCGGACAATGGCATTGGCCGGACGCGCCGCGTCGAGGATGGCGAACATCTTGGGATTGGGCTCAAAGGAATAGACGCGGGGGCACAGACCCGCCAGCTGGTGGGTCCAGACGCCGCGGTTGGCCCCGACGTCGATCGCCGCCCGCGCCGGGTCAACCAGGCGGGGCAGCAGCCGCAGCTCCGGCTCGCCCTTGCGCAGCTCCCGGGCGACGATCCGCTTCAATTCCTGACGCGGGCTGAACAGCGCCCGCTTGATCTTCTCCTGCATGGTGGTTGGTGGAGACCAACTCACGCGGCGCGGTCCATCAGGTCGCTGAAGCGCTGGAACAGATACAGACTGTCGGTCGGTCCGGGCGAGGCCTCGGGGTGATGCTGGACGCTGAACACCGGACGGTCCTTGAGTGCGATGCCGCAATTGGTTCCGTCGAACAAACTGACGTGGGTTTCGATCACCGCCTCGGGCAGACTGTCGCGGTCGACGGTGAAGCCGTGATTCATCGACACGATCTCGACCTTGCCGGTGGTCAGGTCCTTCACCGGATGGTTGGCACCGTGGTGGCCCTGATCCATCTTGACCGTCTTCGCGCCCAGCGCCAGCGCCAGCATCTGGTGGCCCAGGCAGATGCCGAACAGGGGCGTGCCGCTGTCGACCAGTTTGCGGATTTCCGGCACCGCATAGACGCCCGTCGCGGCCGGATCGCCCGGCCCGTTGGACAGGACCACCCCGTCGGGCTTGCGCGCCAGTATGGCCTCGGCGGTCGTGTCGGCGGGCACGACGGTGATCTTCGCCCCGGTCGAGGCAAGGGCCCGCAGGATGTTGCGCTTTACCCCATAGTCGACGACCACCACCGACTTGTTCCCCGCGTCGACACGGGGGTGCCCTTCCGGCCAGTCCCACAGCCCCTCGTCCCAGTCGAACGACTGGAGGGTCGAGGCGTCTTTCGCCAGATCGAGACCGACCAGACCGGTCCACGACTTCGCTTGGGCGACCAGCGTCTCCACATCGAACCGGCCGTCCGGATTGTGGGCGATCACTCCATGAGGCGCGCCGCCGTCGCGGATCAGGGCGGTCAGAGCGCGGGTGTCGACGCCGGCCAGACCGACGACGCCGCGCCGCTTCATCCAGTCGTCGAACGATGAGTCGGCCCGCCAGTTGGCCGGGTCGGTCGGGGCGTCGCGGAAGATCGCCCCCCGTGCCGAAGTGTCGGAGCCGCCGCCGATCTGTTCGAGATCCTCGACATTGGTCCCGGTGTTGCCGACGTGGGGAAAGGTGAAGGCCAGGATCTGGCTCATGTAGGACGGGTCGGTCAGGATCTCCTGATAGCCCGTCATGGCGGTGTTGAAGACCACCTCGCCGAGGGCTGTGCCGACGGCACCGCAGCCGAGGCCCTGCAGTATGGTTCCGTCCGCGAGCGCGAGCACGCCGGTGACGCCGGGAAGAAGTTGGGTGGTCATGACGCGCTCCCTAGCACCGAATCCCGGCGACCCCACGCCAAAACAGGGATGGGCGGCGGCGTTGCTAAAGAGCCGCCGCCGGGTCAACGGACGAAGTGGACTTGCGCATAACGGCGAACCAGACCCCCGTGGTGAGGACGAAGAAGACCGCCGTCGGCAGGATGTAGCCCGGCGCCGCCGCGACCACCGCCCCCGAGGTGAACAGCAGGCCCAGCGCCGCCACGCCCCTCGCCCGGGTCCAGCGCGCCAGCCGGAACAGCGAGGCCGAACACAGGCCGTAGACCACCAGGCTGAGCACCGAAGTGACGCCGACCAGCATGCCGAACTGTCCGCCCAGGGTGGGTTGACCCGAGATCACCGCCACCACGCTCATGATCGCCCCGCCCAGCAGCGGATTGGCGATCGTCGTATGCTCTCCGGCACCGAAGCCGGAGGGCAGATAGCCCCGCCGCGCCGCCGCCCGCGCCGTCTCACCGCCCAGCATGACCCAGCCGCTGAGCGTGCCGACCGCCTTGACCACGGCGCAGGCCGCGACCGCCGCCCCTATAGAGGCCCCGAACACCCGCGCGGTCAGATCGGCGTAAGGGCTGGAGGACTGGGCCAGAACGCCCGCCGGGATGACGCCGAACACCGCCACGCTGGCCGCGACATAGACCGCCGCCGCCAGCAGCACGCCGGCGATGGAGGCCCGGCCGACGTCGCGGGCGGGGTCCCTGACCCGCACCGACAGCACCGCCGCGCTCTCGACGCCGAGGAAGGCCCAGAAGATGACGGCCAGCGAGGCCGGGACGCTGTGCAGCAGGCTGTTGCCGGTCGGGCTCCAGGAAGCGGCGAAGGTGTCACCGTCGAAGGCCATGATCCCGGCGGCCACCGCGATGACGATCGGGACCAGGCCGATGGCCAGGGCCATGGCCGCGAAACGCGACGCCGTCCGCGCGCCGAGAATATAGGCTCCCGTCGTCAGCCAGATCAGGCCCAGGTTGCAGAAGGTCGCCGCCACCGGCTCCTTCAGCACGGGGAAGAAGAAGCCCAGATAGCCCGTGGCGGCGACGGCGATGGCGACATTTCCGACGAGGCAGGCGGTCCAGAAGGCGAGCGCCGTCTGGAAGCCGAAAAAGCGGCCCAATCCCCGCTCAGCGAAACCCGACAGGCCGTCGGCGTCGGGCTGCAGTCGCCCGAGCGCGGCGAACACCAGCGCCAGGGTCACCGCGCCGACGCCGGCGACCAGCCAGCCGACCACGCTGGACGAGCCGACCGGCGCCAGAGTCGCGGGTAGCAGATAGACGCCCGAGCCGATCATGTTGCCGGCCACCACAAGCGCGGCCAGACCCCAGCCCAGCTTGTGCCGGTCCTCGATCGGGGTGGTCATGGATGAACCTCCGCGATGCGCGATTGAAACCAGGCGACGGCCGCCTCGTGGTCGGGACTCAGCACGCCGTGATCGTAGGCCCCCGCCGACAGATTGGCCTGCACCGCCTCGCAGATGGCGGCGTCCTCTGCGGTCAGACGGTCCGAGGCGGTCAGGGCCTCGCCTATCGCCCCCGCCCCGCCATCGTTGAGAAACAGATAGTCCAGCCGCGTCCGCCCCGGCCCGACCGGCGTCATCCGCTCGATCATGGCCCCGTCGCGATAGACGTTGATCCCAAGGTTGGGCCACAGCCAGCCCCAGACCCCGGCCTGCGGCCCGTCGTTGACGCCGACGGCTTGCTGCACCACCAGATCTCCGTCGACGCGAACCTGGTAACCCGCCGACCCCAGCTCGTCGGCCAGCACCGGATGGACCGACCCGATGTGGTAGCCCTCCAGATAGTTCTCGACATAGACCTTCCAGTCACAGGAAAGGTCGTGAGAGCGGCGCAGGGCCGGGGCGGCGATAGCCAGCCCCCGCCCCGCCATCAGGGCTTCCAGCGGCGCGACATGATCCGCCAGCGGCGCGGCACCGGCGTGCAGGTTCACGAATACCAGGCCCCGCCACGTCTCCAGCCGCAGCGCCGGCAGGCCGAACTCGCGCGGATCGAAACCCTCGACCGCGCCGAACCCGGTCGCCGACCGCAGCCGCCCGTCGAGGGCATAGCGCCAGCCGTGATAGGCGCAGACGAGTTCCCCCTCGCAATGCCCCGACCCGCCCGTCACCAGCGGCCCGGCCCGGTGCCGGCAGACATTGTGGAAGGCCCGCAGGAGCCCGTCCTTGCCGCGCACCATCAGAAGCCTGTGTCCGGCAATGTCCGTGGCGACCCAGTCTCCGGCCCCGGCGGCCTCGGCCTCATGACCGAGGAACAGCCAGGCGCGCCCGAACACGGCGGTGCGCTCGCGCGCCCAAGCGTCGCGGCAGCCATAGAGCGCGGCGGGAAGCGTCGTCTGCATGGCGGGATGAAGGCCGTGCGGGATCGCCGCGTCAACCGGTCAGATCAAAATTGGCTCCATGCCGGAGAAGACCGCATGGGTGGCCCCGGCGCTGCGGGCGGCGGAGCCCTG
>JBBQTX010000222.1:0-3906 GCA_038234475.1 Caulobacterales bacterium
CTCGTTCAGCAGGGCGTGTTTGTAGGCGTCGACCCAGACGTTGCGGAAACGCTTCGAGCGTTCGGCGTGATAAATGTGGGCCAGTTCGGCGTAGCTGCGGTCGAAATCGTCGTTGACGAAGATGTAGTCGAAGTCGCCGCAGTGCTCGATCTCGCCCTTGGCGTTCTGGATGCGGCGTTCGATGACCTCGTCGGCGTCTTGCGAGCGGGTGACGAGGCGGCGACGCAGTTCCTCGAGGCTGGGCGGCAGGATGAAGACGCGGACGGCGTCGTCGGGGCATTGGGCGGCGATGTCGCGGGCCCCCTGCCAGTCGATGTCGAACAGGACGTCGCGGCCCTCGGACAGGGCCCTGTCGATCGGCGCGCGGGGGCTGCCGTAGCGGGCGCCGTGCACGTCGGCCCATTCGAGGAAGGCGTCGGCGTCGATCAGGCGCTGGAACTCTTCGTCCGAGACAAAGTGGTAGTCCCGGTCGGCGACCTCGCCGGGGCGAATGGCGCGGGTGGTCATGGAGATGGACAGCTCAAGCCCGCCGTGATCGGCCATCAGACGGCGGCACAGGCTGGTCTTGCCCGCGCCCGAGGGACTGGCGACGATCAACAGGACGCCGCGACGGGGATGGCGTTCATTCAACATTCTGGACCTGTTCGCGCAGCTGTTCGATCACGGCCTTGAGCTCGAGGCCGAGGCCGGTCAGGGCGGTGGTAGCCGATTTCGAGCAGAGGGTGTTCGCCTCCCTCATGAATTCCTGCATCAGAAAGTCGAGTTTGCGGCCGGCGGGGGGTTGGCCCAGCAGGGTGCGGGCCGAGGCGACGTGGGCGGTCAGCCGGTCCAGCTCCTCGCGGATGTCGGCCTTGGTGGCCAGGGCGGCGACCTCGAGGACGATGCGGTCCGCCAGGCCGGGGGTGCC
Source organism: Caulobacterales bacterium (assembly GCA_038234475.1). GTDB lineage: Bacteria > Pseudomonadota > Alphaproteobacteria > Caulobacterales > Caulobacteraceae > Brevundimonas. Next base: position 908 of record JBBQTX010000222.1, read on the forward strand.
CGTCCCGGACAGATCGGGGGCCAGTTCGGTCATCCGGCGGGCGAAACGGTCGCGGATATGGTCGGTCTGGGCGACGGCCTCGTGTTCGGCCGCGACGACCAGTCGTTCGATGGCGTCGACGAAGCCGGTGACGACGGGGGAAAGTTGCTCGCCCTCGCGGTCACGGGAGAGCGTCAGCGCGTCGAGGGCCTGATCGATCGAGGCGGCCATGGCGATTTCGACGGCGGCGCGGGCGTCGGTGCCGTCGGTCTCTTCGGGGGCTTCCAGCACGCCGCGCAGGGACAGGAGGCCGTCGGCCGACGGCGGTGTGGCCCCCTCCTCCGCCAACGGGTTGGCGAGCGTCAGATTGCGGGCGAGGATGTCCTGATTGACCTTCAGCGAGGCGGCACCGATCTCCGCCCGTTTGGCCTGGATGCCGAGCGTGACCTGGCCCCGGTTCAGCCGAGCCTGGGCCGAGGCCTTGGCGTAGCGTTCGAGGGTGTCGAAACCGGGCGGACCCCGAAAGCGGACCTCCAGATTGCGGCCGTTGACCGAGCGGGCCTCGACCGACCAGCTCCAGTCGCCGGAGGCACCGTCGGCGCGCCCGAAACCGGTCATGCCGGATATCCGGTCTGAGGTCCGGCCCGGGATGACCGTCACCGCGCCGGCGCCGGGGTGGCTTGCGGCACCGGTATGACCCGGGCCCCGGGCGGGACCGTGACACCCGCGGGGGGAGCCTCGGTGCCCGCCGCCATGGCCGGGTCCGCAGCCGGGGGCGTCGGTTCCGGCGGCAGACCCGCCTTGCGGCGTTCGATCGCCCGCCAGCGCGCGACATTGGCCTGATGCTCCGGATAGGTGCGGGCGAAGGCATGACCACCCGAGCCGTCGGCGACGAAGAACAGCTCGTCGGTCGTCGGTGGGTTGAGCACCGCAGCGACGGCGTCGCGGCCCGGATTGGAGACGGGCGTCGGCGGCAGGCCGTCGATCTGATAGGTGTTCCACGGGTTGGGCCGGTCGAGTTCGGACCGCCGCAGGCCGCGCCGCAGCGGCACACCCCGGGTGATGCCGTATTCGATGGTCGGATCGCTCTGCAGCCGCATGCCGGAGCGCAGCCGGTTGGTGAAGACGGCGGCGACGCGGGGGCGTTCCGAGGCCACGCCGGTCTCCTTTTCCACGATCGAGGCCAGGATCACGGCCTCCTCGGGCGTGCGGACCACGGTCGCCAAACTGCGCGACGCCCACAGCCGGGCCAGATTCTCGTCACGGGCGCGGACCATGCGGGCGAGGACCGAGGCGCGGGTCTCGCCGCGCGAGATCTCATAGGTGTCGGGCCACAGCGTGCCCTCCGCCGGGAGGGTCTCGACCTCGCCGGTCAGGATGGTCTCCCGCGACAGGATGTCGAGCGCCTGCGCCGCGGACCAGCCCTCGGGCAGGGTCAGATAGTGACGCACCACCCTGCCCTCGACGAGCAGGATCAGAACCGTGCGCAGCGAGGCCCCCGTCGGCACCTCATATTCGCCGGCGCGCAGCTTGCGGTCGGCGCCGGTCAGGGTCGCGGCGGCCTTGAACATGTCGGTGGAGCGGATCACGCCCGCAGCCTTCAGATTGGCGGCGATCGCGCTGACCCCCGATCCGTTGGGCAGGGCGACGATGGTGGAGGCCCCTTCGCGCGCAGACGGCCCCGGTGCGTAGAAGACGCTCCAGGCGGCGACCAGGGCCGCGATCAGGAACAGGCTGAACGTCGCCGACGCCGCCAGCAGGGCGGTTTTGCGCCCCGAGAGCGGCGCGCGATCCACGGACCCCCCGGCCACGATCACGTGACCTTTCGAAAGATGACGCTGGCGTTGGTGCCGCCGAAACCGAAGCTGTTGGACATGGCGACATCGATCTCCATCGGACGCCCCTTGTCTTTCACCATCATCAGGGCGGTTTCCTGTTCGGGATTGTCCAGATTGATGGTCGGCGGCGCGATCTGGTCGCGGATGGCCAGGATGCAGAAAACGGCCTCGATGGCCCCGGCCGCGCCCAGCAGGTGGCCGGTCATGGACTTGGTCGAGGACAGGGCGACGTTCGGCGCGTGATCGCCCATCAGCCGCTCGATCGCGCCGGCCTCGATCCAGTCCGCCATGGTCGAAGTGCCGTGGGCATTGACGTAATCGATGTCGGACACTTCGATCCCGGCGCGTTTGACGGCCATCTGCATGGCGCGATAGCCGCCGTTGCCGTCCTCGGCCGGGGCAGTGATGTGATACGCATCGCCGCTCATGCCGTAGCCGATGACCTCGGCATAGATGGTCGCGCCGCGGGCTTTCGCGTGTTCGTATTCTTCCAGCACCACGATGCCGGCACCCTCGCCCATGACAAAGCCGCAGTGGTCCTTGTCCCACGGCCGCGAGGCCTTTTCGGGGGTGTCGTTATAGCCCGTGCACAGGGCCTTGCAGGCCAGGAAGCCGGCGATGCCGATCGGAACGATCGAGCTCTCGGCCCCGCCCGCGACCATGACGTCGGCGTCGTCGCAGGCGATCATCCGCGCCGCGTCGCCGATGGCGTGGGCCCCGGTGGCGCAGGCGGTGACCACGGAATGATTCGGCCCCTTGAGCCCGTGCCGGATCGAAATCTGCCCCGAGGTCAGATTGATCAGGGAGGAGGCGATGAAGAAGGGGCTGACCCGGCGGGGCCCCTGTTCCTTCAGGATCAGGGCCGTCTCGGCGATGGGGCCAAGTCCGCCGATGCCCGAGCCGACCATGACGCCGGTGCGTTCGCGCTTTTCCTCGGTCTCCGGCTTCCAGCCGGCGTCGTCCAGGGCTTCATCCGCCGCAGCGATGGCGTAGACGATAAAGTCGTCGACCCGCTTGCGGTCCTTGGGCGACATGATCTTTTCGTGATCGAAGACGCCAGGTTCGCCGGGCACGCCTTCGCCGCGTCCATCGACAGACGGAATCTCGCCCGCGATGGTGCAGCCATAGCCTTCGGTATCGAAGTTGGTGATCGGACCGATGCCCGAGCGCCCTTCCACGATG
>JBBQTX010000223.1:0-3899 GCA_038234475.1 Caulobacterales bacterium
CTGGGTCTGCAGCAGTTGCTGCCAGGCGACCTCGGACTGCTGGTTCAACCCGCCCTGGTCCGTAAGGATCAGCTGGTTCCGACCCAAGGTCTCGTTATAGGCGCAGGCGGAGAGGCTGCTGGTCGCGAGCAGTGCGGTGGCGAGGACGGCGAGGTGGCGGGTCATGGCGGGTCTCTGTGAAGCTGGGACGTGTCCGGTCCGACAACACTGGACGCAAGGCGAATGTTCCGGCGGCGAGCCTTGCGACGATCAAATCGCCAAACCTGGCCACGTCCCGGCCGGCGTCGGCGCGGCTGATCAGACGCGAAGCCCGACCGCACAGGACCGGCGCGGCTGCCCCGCCAGACGCGTCACCAGCACGGGGGCCAGCATGTGGGGCACCGTCAGGATCGACAGGGTCATGAAGCTGGCCGCAATCAGGCCGGACGCGACATCGGCGCGAAGCTCCAGCCCGTAGAGGGCTCCCGCGATCCCTGCGGCCGCGACCGTCAGCGGCAGGACGACGCGAACCCAGGCCCGCCCCCGGGTGAGCGCGACGCGTTTCAGGTTGTCCGTCAGGTGGCGGGGGGAATGGAACAGGCAGAAATACAGGACAAAGCCGATGATGGGCGGCAGGACGACCATGGACGCCACGGCGAGGGTCGCCGCCACGGCCTGGGTGAGCCGTCCGGCTGACCAAAGCGCGGCCACAGCCACGGCGGCCACGACAAGGGCAAGCGGCGTGACCAGAAGCATCGCGTCGGCGATCGCCGTCGCTTCGGATTGTCCCGTCAGGGCGATGAAGATGCGCTCCAGTGCCGCCCGATGGAACAGGGTCGGGGCCGCCAGCACGGCCAGGGCCAGACCCAGTTCCAGAAAGCGTGAGCCTGTGCCGTCCCAGTCTTCGGAAAAATGAACCGTGGCGATCAGGATGAAGGCCCCCAGGGCGATGACCGGTGCGACCAGCCACAGGGCCAGCATGGCGGCGGCACAGCCCAGATACACGATCAGCAGAGCGGCCAGCCCCGTCCACGGGCCCCGGCCCCGGGCCTTGATCAGCTCGAGGTCCAGCGTCCCGTGCGGCAGGCCGAACACCAGCAGCGCCAGGCACGCCGCCGAGGTCGCGGTCGCGCCTGCCAGCGGCACGCCTGCGACCAGGGCCAGACCGCAACCGACCGCCCCCAGCGCAAGCGCCGGGAGCGACAGGTCGAGCGGTGCGTGTGTGGTCGTTGTCATGGAAGACACCTGTTCGGCGAAAGGCGAACGGGTGGTTCCGGTCGGAACCACCCGAACCCGGTCAGTGAGCGACCGCGTTGCCGGTCTGGCCTTCGCCATATTCAATCCGCGATTTCCGCACGGCAATCGCGTAGATTAGCAGTCCGAGGCCGATCTTGGAGACGATGTCGGCGATCGTGTAGCCGATCTGCACGCCGGTTTCGACCGCACCGCCACCCAGGTTGATGAACGGGAGCATATAGACAATCGGATAGAAGCCCCATGAGGCGAAGGTCAGCAAGCGAGCCTGTTTGATCAAGCCCCTGACGCTTTCAGGCTGGCGCTCGATCGACGCGCCGAGGCCCTTGAACAGCTCCCAGACGACATAGAGGAACGGGATCGTCGACAGCGTGCCCCAGATGGCGCGGGTCGTGTTGTCGTCGGCAATCTCGCCCGGATAGCCGAGTGCGATCATCAGAGCTGCAGCAAAGCCCAGCTTGATGGCCTTGGACGCTGTTTCTTGCTCTGAAAGGCGCATCACCAGGATGATCTCGATCAAAAGCAGGGGCACGGTCAGCAGCCAGTCGACGTAGCGGTAGGCGTCGTTGAAGGCCAGACCGGTGACGGCGATGACGCCGTTGCGGACCTCATAGGCGGATTCCCAGCTCTCGAAGATCCGGAAATAGTGATAGGCGGCGATCGCCGTCACCAGACCGGAGATCGTCAGTGCCGTCTTGTAGGCCGGTCCGACCTGTGAACGGCTGATCCAAAGGAACAGCGTCGCCGCCGCCATGGCTGCGAAGGTGAACGAAAAGGCGTTGTAGACGAGCAGATACTGCCCGATTTCGATGGTTGGCTGCCCGGTTTCGATGGTTGGCATGGAGATTCCTTTGCGCAGGGCCCTGTTCGGCGGTGCTCTGCAAGGCTTTGTGCCGCCGATTCACCGCTATGGCCGACGTCGTGGTCTAGGCTCGGCCCCTCTGTTCCCCAATACGGGCTTAAGGCCGTAGCCGTTCTGCGCCGCTACAGGCCGGCTTCGACCGCGATGCGGATCGCGTCGGCGATGTTGTGGGTGCCCAGCTTTTCCAGCACCAGGGCGCGGTGCATCTTCACCGTCTTTTCGCTCAGATCCAGGTTGCGGGCGATCTGTTTGCTGCGCTGACCGGCGGCGATCTGTTGCAGCACCTCGCGCTGGCGTGGCGAAAGGCCTCGCACGATCTCGACCGCCTGCTGATGGCGTTTCGACGTCGGGCCGATGGCGTCGTCGTCCAGCTCGACCTGCGATCCCAGAAAGTACTCCAGTTCGCCGTCCTGCGAAAACACGGGTGCCACCAGCACGGCGTTGCGGAACGGCGTGCCGTCGCGCCTGTAGTTCAGGATCTCGACCAGGGTCGCACGCCGCGCCCGGGTGCCCTGGCGGATGCGGTCCGTCAGCCAAGGCTCGGTGGCCGGACCGGCCAGGAACCGGCAGTTTCGTCCCAGGATGTCCTCGGGGCCATAGCCCGTCAGGGAACAGAAGGCGCTGTTGACGGCGATGATCGGATTGTCAGCCAGGCGTGGATTGCTGATGACAGAGGCGATCGGACTGCAGACGATGGAGGCCTGCAGCACATTGGCGTCGTCGGCATCGTCGTAGAGGTCCTGATCCATCACCTGACACTTTCGCAGCGCAACCTAGTCGCTCGCCCTTAACGAACAAGGCGAAACGTGGTCGCATCGGCAGGGCTCGCCACCGATCGATGCCGGCCCGGGGGCAACACCCCTGCGCTTCTGGCGCGCACCGTTGTCGTGTATCTTTGCGCCATGAACGCCGCGCTCAAGCTGATGACGCCCGACGCCTTCCTGGTCTGGTGCCTTGATCAGGAGGACCGCTGGGAACTGGTCCACGGTGTACCGATCCGCATGATGACGGGGGCCACGCGCCGGCATGATCAGATCGTCGTCAATCTGATCGTCGAACTGGGCACCCGCCTTCGCGGCAGGCCCTGCCGCCCCAACACCGCCGACGTCGCCGCCCGGATGGCGCAGGGCAATATCCGCCGCCCCGATGTCACCATTGATTGCGGTGGCCCGCCCGACACATCCCTGACCAGCGAAGTCCCGACCGTCTTCTTCGAGGTTCTGTCTCCCTCGACCCGCACCACCGACATGCTGCGCAAGACCGATGACTACAAGGCGGTGCCGAGCCTGCGCCATATCGTGCTGCTGGAACCGGACCTGCCCCGCGCCTGGCTGTGGAACCGCACCGATCAGACCAGCCCCTGGACCGAGCGGTATATCGAGGGCGTGGAGGCGGCTCTCCCCCTTGCCGCCATCGAGGTCGATCTGCCGATGGCCCCGGTTTATGACGGCGTCGCGTTCGCGACCGACGGCTGACCCCTCAGCCATGTCGTAGACCTTCACAGTCAGATCACCCATGGCAAAGGGCTTGGTCAGCACCTCCATGCCGGCTGCGATGCGCAAGGCCGCTTGAGCCATCGACGGCAGGGCGGTTGCGTCCGCTTTCGCGCCCCCTATGTCCATCCCGCGCGCCTCTTTCGCACTCGGCAGATCTGCACGATCTGCACGATCTGCACTGTGTTTTCTGCCCTGGTTTTCTGACCCGACCGCCCGGAGCCTTCATGTCCGACCTGCCCGCCGCCTACGACCCCGTCCTCCACGCCACCCACGGGCGGGGCAGGATCTATGACAGCATCATCGACACC